>NZ_JBIVGI010000005.1:0-113751 GCF_044748625.1 Kitasatospora sp. NPDC089913
CCTTCGTCGTCGCCCTCAACGGCTTCGACGGACACCAGCCCCACACCCCCGACGAAGTCCGCGAAGCCCTCCAGCTCAGCACCGAAACACCCGTCATCACGCTGGACGCCCGACGCCGCGACAGCGCCAAGAGCGCCCTCATCACCCTCGTCGAACACGCCCTCCTCGCCCGGCTGCGGTGACCCCGGGGCACCGTTCCACGGCGCACGGCCGCACGGTGCGGCCCGCGGACCCTCCGGTCCCCGGGCCGCACCGTCGTGTCAGCGCGGCGGGCCGCTGACCGGTCCCCGGCCCTGGGCCGCGTCCGGCTCCAGTCCGGCCCGCAGCAGTCCGTAGGTGTAGGCGTCCTCCAGCCCCAGCCAGGAGGCGGCGACCACGTTGTCGGCCACTCCGACCGTGGACCAGGTAGCGGTGCCGTCGGTGGTCTCGATGAGCACCCGGGTCTTGGAGCCGGTGCCGTGCTGGCCCTCCAGGATGCGGACCTTGTAGTCCACCAGCTCCAGCTTGGCCAGCTGCGGGTAGATCCGCTCCAGCGCGGTGCGCAGCGCCTTGTCCAGCGCGTCGACCGGGCCGTTGCCCTCGCCGGTGGCGAGCATCCGCTCACCCTTGGCCCACAGCTTGACCGTCGCCTCGTTGCCCGCGCTGCCGCCCGGGCCCTGCTCGCTGATGGTGCGCCAGGACTCCAGGGCGAAGTAGCGCTCGCGGCTGCCGCGCACCTCGTCGCGCAGCAGCAGCTCGAAGGAGGCGTCGGCGGACTCGTAGGTGTAGCCGAGGTTCTCCTGCTCCTTGACCCTGGCCACCACCCGGCCGGCCAGGTCCCGGTCGGTGGAGAGGTCGTAGCCGAGCTCCTTGCCCTTGAGCTCAACGGAGGCGCGGCCGGCCATGTCGGAGACCAGCATCCGCATGGTGTTGCCGACCGTCTCCGGGTCGATGTGCTGGTAGAGGTCCGGGTCGACCTTGATCGCCGAGGCGTGCAGTCCGGCCTTGTGCGCGAAGGCCGAGAAGCCGACGTAGGGCTGGTGGGTGGAGGGGGCGAGGTTGACCACCTCGGCGATCGCGTGCGAGATCCGGGTCATCTCGGCGAGGCTGCCGGGCGGCAGCACCCGGCGGTCGCACTTCAGCTCCAGCGCGCCGACCACCGGGAAGAGGTTGGCGTTGCCGACCCGCTCGCCGTAGCCGTTGGCGGTGCACTGGACGTGGGTGGCGCCGGCCTCGACCGCCGCCAGGGTGTTGGCGACGGCACAGCCGGTGTCGTCCTGGGC
Organism: Kitasatospora sp. NPDC089913; assembly: GCF_044748625.1. Lineage (NCBI taxonomy): Bacteria > Bacillati > Actinomycetota > Actinomycetes > Kitasatosporales > Streptomycetaceae > Kitasatospora > Kitasatospora sp. NPDC089913. The sequence continues at coordinate 1,263 of NZ_JBIVGI010000005.1, forward strand.
GTGGATGCCGAGCCGGGCGCCGGTCGCGGCGAGCACGTCGGCGACGGTGTCGCGCACGCCGGAGGGCAGCATCCCGCCGTTGGTGTCGCAGAGCACCACCACCTCGGCGCCGGCCTCGTGGGCGGTGCGGACCACGGCCAGCGCGTAGTCCCGGTTCGCCCGGTAGCCGTCGAAGAAGTGCTCGCAGTCGATGAAGACCCGGCGTCCCTGCGCCCGGAGGTGGGCGACGCTGTCCCGGACCATCTCCAGGTTCTCGTCCAGGGTGGTGCGCAGCGCCAGTTCGACGTGCCGGTCGTGGGACTTGGCGACCAGGGTGATCACCGGTGCGCCGGAGTTGACCAGGGCGGCCAGCTGCGGGTCGTCCGCGGCGCTGCCGCCGGCCCGCCGGGTGGCGCCGAAGGCGACCAGCCGGGCGTGCCGGAGGTCGAGCTCCTCGGCGGCGCGGGCGAAGAACTCGGTGTCCCGGGGGTTGGCTCCGGGCCAGCCGCCCTCGATGAAGCCGACGCCGAACTCGTCCAGGTGCCGCGCGATGGCGAGCTTGTCGGCCACCGTGAGGTTGATGCCCTCGCGCTGGGCGCCGTCGCGCAGGGTGGTGTCGAAAACGTGGAAGGCGTCGTCGGGGAGGTTGCTCGCCTGGGTCATGACCCTGGGTCTCCGTTCCGGGAGGTCCGTCTACTGCTCTGCCGGTTCTGATTCCGGCTCCACTGTCCAGCATCCCGCGCGCACCCGGTGTCCCTCGGCCCCTTGTGGGGGCTCCGGCCGGTCCGGGGGAAACAAAAAGACCCCTCGCGGGTGCGAGAGGTCTGCGCGCGGGTCTGGACGCTGGTGGTCGCTCCGCATCGGGTGGTGCGGAAGCGGTCACTGCGGACCGGCGCGCCTGCTGCTAATAATCAGCGAAAGCGAGGACACGTCGGCAGTCTGGCACATCGTCCGCGCCGCGGCCCGCCCGTCTCGGCATCCGGAACGAGCGTGCCGGGGCGGGCGGGTCACGACGAGCGGGTCACGGCGGCCGGGCCCCGGGTGACCGGGCCGGGCCGGAGCGGCCGGGCGGGCCGCAGGAGCGGCCCGCCCGGAGCGGGGGGATCAGACGATCCGGTGCAGCCAGCCGTGGGTGTCGGGGGCCTGGCCGCCCTGGATCGCGAGCAGGGAGCGGCGCAGCTCCATGGTGACCGGGCCGGGCTCGCCGGCACCGACGGTCCAGTCGCCGCCGCGGGACTTCACCGAGCCGACCGGGGTGATCACGGCGGCGGTGCCGCAGGCGAAGACCTCGGTCAGGGTGCCGTCGGCGTTGCCCCGCTTCCACTCCTCGGTGGAGATCTTCCGCTCCTCGACCGCGTAACCGAGGTCGCCGGCGAGCTGCAGCAGCGAGTCACGGGTGATGCCGGGCAGCAGGGCGCCGGACAGCTCGGGGGTGACGATCCGGGCGTCCTCGCCCTCGCCGAACACGAAGTAGAGGTTCATGCCGCCCATCTCCTCGATCCACCGGTGCTCGGCGGCATCGAGCCAGACGACCTGGTCGCAGCCCTTCGCGGCGGCCTCGGCCTGGGCGACCAGCGAGGCGGCGTAGTTGCCGGCGCACTTGGCGGCACCGGTGCCGCCCGGGGCGGCGCGCACGTAGTCCTCGGAGAGCCAGACCGAGACCGGCTTGACGCCGCCCGGGAAGTAGGCGCCGGCCGGGGAGGCAATGATCATGAAGAGGTAGGAGTTGGCGGGCCGGACACCCAGGCCGACCTCGGTGGCGAACATGAACGGCCGCAGGTAGAGGCTCTGCTCCGGCTCGTTCGGGACCCAGGCCTGCTCCTGCTGGACCAGCAGCTCGACGGCCTCGACGAAGGCCTCGACCGGCAGCTCCGGCATCGCCAGCCGGCGGGCCGAGGCCTGGAAGCGCTGCGCGTTGGCCTCCGGGCGGAAGGTCGCGATCGAGCCGTCCGCCTGGCGGTAGGCCTTGAGGCCCTCGAAGATCGCCTGGCCGTAGTGCAGGGTCATGTTGGCCGGGTCCATCTCGATCGGCGCGTAGGGCGCCAGCTGGGCGTCGTGCCAGCCCACGCCCTCGGTCCAGCGGATGGTGACCATGTGGTCGGTGAACACGCGCCCGAAGCCCGGGTTGGCCAGCCGGGCCTCGCGCTCCGCCTGGGGCAGCGGGTGCGCGGAGGGCTTGAGGTCGAACGTGATGGGCGCCTGGGTGGGCGTGCTCATGGCTGTGTGTCCTTCACCGTGGGGTTGGTCAGGGCCGCCTCCGCCGGTGCTCGTCCCGGACTCACGCTCCGGTACGGACGCACGACGGCACGGCCCACTGTCGATACTCGCATCCAGAGGGCCGTGCCGAACAGTCGCGGACTCCTTGGAGAACCGCAAGCTGCCGTTATGGGGTCCGGCCCACCGGGCCGGAACACCGTTTGTCGGGGTCCCGGCCTCCTAGGCGGATACTCGGGCGGCGAGCGAGTCGCCGACCTGGGAGGTGGTACGGGTGCCGGTGCGCTCGGTGAGGTCCGCGGCGACCGCGGCCTCGATCCGGGCGGCCTCGGCGGCGTACCCGAGGTGGTCGAGCAGCATGGCGACCGACAGCACGGTGGCGGTCGGGTCGGCCTTGCCCTGGCCCGCGATGTCCGGGGCCGAGCCGTGCACGGGCTCGAACATCGACGGGAAGGCGCCGCTCGGGTTGATGTTGCCGCTGGCGGCCAGGCCGATCCCGCCGGTGACGGCGGCGGCCAGGTCGGTCAGGATGTCGCCGAACAGGTTGTCGGTCACGATGACGTCGAACCGCTCGGGCTGGGTGACGAAGAAGATGGTCGCCGCGTCGACGTGCAGGTAGTCGGTGGTGACCTCGGGGAACTCGGTGCCGACCTGCTCGAAGATCCGGGTCCACAGGTGGCCGGCGTGCACCAGCACGTTGTTCTTGTGCACCAGGGTGAGCTTCTTGCGCGGGCGCGCCTGCGCCCGGCGGTAGGCGTCGCGCACCACGCGCTCGATGCCGAAGGCGGTGTTGAGGCTGACCTCGGTGGCCACCTCCTGCTCGGTACCGGTGCGCAGCGAGCCGCCGTTGCCGACGTACGGGCCCTCGGTGCCCTCGCGGACGACCACGAAGTCGATCTCCGGCTCGCCGGCCAGCGGCGACTTCACGCCCGGGAAGAGCCGGCCCGGCCGGAGGTTGATGTGGTGGTCGAAGGCGAACCGCAGCTTCAGCAGCAGCCCCCGCTCCAGCACACCGGACGGCACGCTCGGGTCGCCGATGGCGCCGAGCAGGATCGCGTCGTGGGCCTTGAGCTCCGCCAGGACGCTGTCCGGGAGGGTCTCACCGGTGCGGTGGTAGCGCCGGGCGCCGAGGTCGAACTCGGTGCTCTCCAGCTTCACATCGGCGGGAAGCGCAGCCTCCAGGACCTTGAGGCCCTCGGCCACCACTTCCTGGCCGATACCGTCACCGGGGACTACTGCGAGACGAATCGTGCGAGACATGTTCGGAGGCTACGCCGATGTCCCAGAGCCTGACATCCGGCGTCCACCATCCGGACAGCGACCCTGATCGGAACGGATCAGGTGAGATCGATGTCGACCGGAAACGGCCGGTCCACCTTCAGCTGCTTGTGGTGGATCCCGGTCAGCCCGTAGAGCCCGGTGGCCGGGTCGATCTCGTAGGTGTGGACCACGGGCCGCCCCTCGTCGCACTCGACCCGCCAGAAGTGGGGGATGCCGGCGGCGGCGTACTTGCGCGGCTTGACTTCGCGGTCGCGCTCCCCGGACTCCTGGGAGACGACCTCGACGACGAGCAGGACGTCCTTCGCATGGCAGAAGGTCTGATCGGGCCCGGTGTCCGCGGCGAGGTCGACGACCATCACGTCGGGCTCCGGGCGGTTGCGGTGGTCCAGCTTCAGCCCCATACGGCACCAGACCTCCCAACCCTCCGGCACCTGTTCGTCCAAGTGCCGGTCCAGGTCTCCGACCGTCCGCGCGTGGAAGCGGGTCTGGGGCGCGCTGAAGACCAGGCCGCCGAACAACAATTCGGTGTGCGGTGGAAGGTCGGGCAGCCGGTCGAGGCTGTCGGCGGTGTGCCCCTCGATCGGTGGGCGGAGCCAAACCGGGTACTGCTCCGAGAGATCCTCCATCGCTCCAGCTTCGCGAACGGGCGCGGTCTGGTTCGGCCTTTCTCCCGAACGGGGGAGCGTGCGGCCGGTGCCGCACGCTCCCCCGGGGTCACGGCAGGGTCAGGATCTGGCTGCGGCGGCCCTCCGGGTTGAGGTGGTGGAGCAGCAGCACCCGGGAGCGGTCGCCGTCGGTGCGGCGGATGTCCAGCAGGGTGGCGGCGTGGACGGGGGCGGCCAGGGCGGTGGGGCCGCCGGGGCCGGTGCGGATGTCGACGGCGGGGTGCAGGACGTCCACGGCGAGGGTGGGACGGGTGCCGCGCAGGCCGATCGCGGAGAAGGCGTCGGCCGGGTCCCGCCCGGCGCCGGCCAGGCCGGTCCACACCGCGTAGTGGACCGTGCTGTGCCCGGCCCGGACGCCCGGGAGGGCGGAGAGCCGGACCGGCAGCACCACCGTGTCGGAGTCCAGCAGCGCGGTGTCGGTGTCCCCCCAGCGGGCGTTCAGCGGCTGAACGTCGAGTTCGGCGCCGGTGCGGGCGTCCACCGTCCGGGCCACCAGGACGTCGCTGCCGCGCATCCGGTCGGCCCGGACCACCACGTCGGTGACGCCGTCGCCGTCGGTGTCCAGCGAGGCCCGGACGCCGAACAGCCCGACCGGGGTGGCGGCCGGGGCCCACACCTGGGCGCCGAGGTAGAGCCGGCCCTCGGCGAGCGGGTCCCCGGCGACGGTGGGCGCGTCGGTGGCGGCGCCGACGGCCCTCAGGTCGGCCGCGCGGTCGCCGGGGCGCTCCACGCAGACGTCCCTCAGGTGCTCGGCCTCCTCGGTGCTGCCCTCCGGCACGAAGCCCGCGCCGGGCCCGACGGCCGCCCCGCTGTCCGGCGGGCAGTCCGCCCAGCGGGCGCCCTCCCCGCCGAGCGCGAAGGCGCTGAGCAGGCCGGGCGCGTCACCGGGCGCGTCGGTGCCGGTGAGCGCGACCACGGCCCCGGAGCGGGTGGTGCGGACCGGGGCGGTGGCGGCCAGGTCGGTGGCCGGGCGGGGGGCCGCGAACAGCGGCACCCGCAGACCGGGGACGGCCGGGTCGTCCGGGGTCAGCAGCAGCCGGCCGGAGAGCTCGCCCCGGTAGCTGCGGGCCCGGCCGCCCTGGACGGTGGCGATCGTCGGGTCCGGGGCGCGGCCGAGCGCGCCGGGCACGCTCAGGGTGACCCGGACCCGGGCGGTGCCGCCGGGCGGCAGCTCGACCCGGTCGGGCGCGAGCTCGAAACGGGCGCCGGGCAGTTCGGTGGCGGCCGCGTAGCCGGTCCGGTAGGCGACCGGGGCGGCGGACAGGTTGCGGACCTCGACCTCGCGCACCTGGGCCAACGGCCCGGTGACGGCGACCGGGCCGAAGGAGACGCCGACGGCGCCCTCCACCGCGCCCTCCCCCGCCGCGTAGGCGACGGCCGGGGTGCGGACGGCCCGGTCGACGGCGGCCCGGCCGGCGCCGGTGCGCTCGGGCCCGTAGACCGGGCCGGTGCCGCCGTCGCCGAGCCAGGTGTCCCCGGCGGTGTTCATCAGCGCGGCCTTGACCTGCTCGACGGTCCAGCCGGGGTGGGCCGCGCGGACCAGCGCGGCCAGGCCGGCGGCGTGCGGGGTGGCCATCGAGGTGCCGTCCTCGCGCTGGCCGCCGGTGCCGCTGCCGACCCGGGCCGACCAGATGGTCTCGCCGGGGGCGGCGAGGTCCGGCTTGACCACCCCGGGCACCCCGATGCCGCGGGAGGTGAAGTCGGTGAGGGTGTCGAGCCGCTGCGGCTGGTCCTGGGCGACCACGCCGTGCAGCGGGTTGCCGGGCGCGGCGAGGCGGACCCGGACCGGGCCGGCGGCGGCGCCCGCGCGGAGCCGTTCGCCGTCGGCGCGGGCGAGCAGGGCCAGCGGGACCCGGTCGTTGCCGGCGATCTCGGCGAGGTGGTCGTCGTCGGCGGCGAGCAGGGCGCCGAGGGCCCCGGCCTCGGCGACGTGGTCGGCGCGCGGGCCCGAGCCGCAGGCGCGCTCGGACTCCCGGGTGCTCCAGGCGAGCACGGCGATCCGCCCGGCGATCCGCTTCCGGTCGGCCTCGGAGAAGGCCGTGCAGCCGTCCCGCTGGTCGGCGGGCAGGGCGAGCTCCCCGGCCACGTCGGCGGTGGACCAGTCCTGGTAGCGGGCGCTCCAGTGGGCCGGCACGACCCCGGCAAGCGGCTGCGGGTCGAGCACGGTGAGGCCGTCGGCGTCACTGTGCGGGTCGACCGAGGCGGCGACCGCGAGCGCCCTGGCGGCGGTGCCGGGGCTGCCGCCGATGGCGTACACGTCGCCCTCGTTGCCGGCGGCGGCGACCACCACGGTGCCGAGCGCGGCGAGCCGGTCGACGGCGAGGGCGTCGGCGTCGTCGGTGGCGCCGAAGCGGCTGCCGAGCGAGAGGTTGAGGACGTCGAGCCGGTCGCTCGGGTCGCCGTCGCCGTCCGGGTCGGCGGCCAGGTCGAGGGCCTCGCCGAGCTGGTCGGTGGAGCCGTCGCAGCCGAACACCCGGATCGCGTACAGCTGGGCGCCGGGCGCGGCACCGGGGCCGACCCGGAAGCCGGCCGGGTCCAGGCCGGGCCGGTAGGGGCCCCGGTAGGGCTGTCCGTCGGTGGTGACGCCGAGGCCGGCGGCGGTGCCGGCCACATGGGTGCCGTGGCCGTTGCGGACGCAGTCGATCGGGTTCCCGTCCGGGTGCGGCTCGGGCTGGTAGTGCGGGGAGGACGGATCGGGCTGGTAGTCGTCGCCGACCAGGTCGCGGCCGCCGGACACCTTGGCGCTCGGGAAGAGTCCGGCCGGCGCGGGCTTCGCCCCGTCGACCGAGCGGAACGCCTCCTCGGTGCCGGGACCGCCGAAGTCGGCGTGGGTGTAGTCGATGCCGCTGTCCGCGATGCCGATCCGCACGCCCCGGCCGGTGTCACCGCCGTCCGGGCCGCCGTCGGAGGAGCCGCCGGTCCAGACCTCGGGCGCGCCGGTGACCGGCACCGAGTGGGCGTTGTCCCGCCGCTTGCGGACGATCGGGTGCACGGCCGCGACCCCGGGCAGGGTGCGCAGCGCGGGCAGCCGGTCGGCGGGGGCGTTGACGGCGAGCCCGGTGACCAGGGTGCGGGTGCGGTAGAGCTCCCGGGCGGCGGGGACGGCTTCGTGGACGGCGGCGGCCAGTCGGTCCAGCGCCGTGGAGGCGCGGGTCCGCTGGGCGGCGCCGGCCCGGGCCGCCTCGCCGCGGACGGCCTCCGGGGAGCGCCGGCCGCGGCGGGCCTCGTCCCCGGCCCGGCGCCAGGCGGGGGCGACCGGTTCGGTGGCGAGTTCCAGCAGGACGGCGACGGGTCCGGCGGCGGAGCGGCCCGGCGGGGCCGACGGTGATGCCGGGGACGTCGGCGGGCTGCCGGTGGCCGGGGCGGCCCCGGTGAGCAGGGCCGGTCCGGCGAGCAGGGTGAGCGTCAGGCCGAGCCGGGCAAGCGGTCGGCGGACGACGGGATGGCGCATGGTCCTCTCCCCCGGCCGGGGGAACTGATCCGCATCCGGTGCCGCTGACGCCCGCCCGCGCGGCCGTCGATCACCCTTCCGGGGGCCCCAAATTAGGAATATCGCGCCGGTCGGGGCGAGCAACTTCCACCGAACGGCGGCAACTTGCACTCCTGGGGGTGACCCTCCGTCAGTCCGTCCGGCCCATTCGGCGGATGAACGCCGAACGGGCCGGAGGCGGCCCGTCGGAGCCGGCCGCCAGGGGGCCGCCGGTCAGTGGCGGCCGGTCAGTGACCGGTCGCGCCGCCGTTGTCGCGGCGGTCCAGCGCCCGCTGGAGCGCGGCGGCGGCGAAGGGGTTCGGCTCGACGGCCCGGCGGCGGCGGGGGGCGCGGGTCTGCGGGGCGGCGGGGGCGGAAGCGGCGTGGCGGTCGGCGGTCGGGGGCATACCGGGGCTCCTTGGTTCGATACGCGCCGTGGGGACGGACGCGGCGGTGGGGAGGAGGGGGGTACACCGGGCAGGGGTCTCCCGCCCATCGGGTGCGGACGCGCGCACGGGCCGGACGCCCTGGCTGCAGGGGCGGCACACCGTGCGGCTGACTCCACGGTACGACCCGCGCACGGCGGTGTCTGCACGAATACTTGGATTTCCTACTATCTGAGACGGGCGTCACCCGGAGGAACGCGCCAGGGCCCGGACCACCGTGCGAACGGCGGTCCGGGCCCTGGTCAGAAGCGGTGCGGGGTGGTGCGGGGTGGTGCGGGATCAGGCGCCGAGGTCGACCGAACGCGCGAAGCGGGCACCGATCTCGGCCGCGATCGCCGCCAGCACCTCCTGCGGGATCTCGCTGTCCACGGTGAGGGAGGCGAGCGCGCCGCTGCCGTCGCGGGCGACCTGCATGCCGGCGATGTTGATGCCGGCGTCGCCGAGGTGGCGGCCGAGGACGCCGACCACGCCGGGCCGGTCCTCGTACTTGAAGAAGGCCATGTGGTCGGTGAGCGCCACGTCCACGTCGAAGGCGTCCACACCGACGATCTTCTGGACCTGCTTGGGGCCGGCCAGCGTGCCGGAGATGGCGATCTCCTCGCCGTCCGCGAGGGTGCCACGCACGGTGATGACGTTGCGGTGCTCGGGGCTCTCGCTGGAGGTGGTCAGCCGCACCTCGACACCGCGCTCCTGGGCGAACAGCGGGGCGTTGACGTAGGACACCGTCTCCGCCACGACGTCCTCGAACACACCCTTGAGGGCGGACAGTTCGAGCACCTTGACGTCGTGCTGGGTGATCTCGCCGCGCACCTCGACGTCGAGCCGGACGGCGACCTCGCCCGCCAGCGCGGTGAAGATCCGGCCGAGCTTCTCGGCCAGCGGCAGGCCCGGCCGGACGTCCTCGGCGATCACGCCGCCCTGGACGTTGACCGCGTCCGGCACCAGCTCGCCGGCCAGCGCCAGGCGGACCGACTTCGCGACGGCGATGCCGGCCTTCTCCTGGGCCTCGTCGGTGGAGGCGCCCAGGTGCGGGGTGGCCACCACGTTGTCGAGGGCGAACAGCGGCGAGTCGGTGCACGGCTCCTTGGCGTACACGTCCAGACCGGCGCCGGCCACCCGGCCGTCGCGCAGGGCGCTGAGCAGCGCCGCCTCGTCGACGATGCCGCCGCGGGCGGCGTTGACGATCCGCACCGTCGGCTTGACCTTGTGCAGCGCCTCGTCGCCGATCAGGCCGATGGTCTCCGGGGTCTTCGGGAGGTGGACGGTGATGAAGTCCGAGACCTCCAGCAGCTCCTCCAGCGAGACCAGCTTGACGCCCATCTGCGCGGCGCGGGCGGCCTGGATGTAGGGGTCGTACGCGACGATCTTCATGCCGAACGCGGACATCCGCTGGGCGACCAGGACGCCGATCCGGCCGAGGCCGACCACGCCGAGGACCTTCTCGCTGAGCTCGACGCCGGTGTACTTGTTGCGCTTCCACTCGCCGCCCTTGAGCGCGGCGTTGGCCGGCGCGATGTTGCGGGCGACGGAGATCAGCAGGCCGCAGGCGAGTTCGGCGGCGGTGACGATGTTGGAGGTCGGCGCGTTCACGACCATGACGCCGGCCTTGGTGGCGGCGGAGACGTCCACGTTGTCGAGGCCGACGCCGGCGCGGGCGACCACCTTGAGCCTGCGGGCCGCGGCCAGCGCCTCGGCGTCGACCTTGGTGGCGGAGCGGACCAGGACGGCGTCCACGTCCGCGATGGCGGTCAGCAGCTCGGTGCGGTCCGCACCGTTGCAGTGCCGGATCTCGAAGTCCGGGCCGAGGGCGTCGACGGTGGCGGGCGACAGCTCTTCGGCGATCAGTACGACGCCAGATTTCACAGGTGTAGCAGCGCTCACGACAGTGTGTCCTTAACTGTCCGGTTCTCCCCGGATCCGGGCACGAGGGTGGCCTTGCCGGGCGGGGGGAAGGTGGCATGCCGCGTAGCTAGACGCACGACGCTGTGGGCCTGACGCGCACTCGGAAGTGTATCGACGGGCTGGGTACCAGGCTGCTCCCGTCCGGCAAAATCACCCGGACGGGAGCCGCCTTGTTGTACAAGGGGGATACAAACCCGCGAGGGCTCCCCCGAGGCCTTACGCCTCTTCCTTGACCCAGCTCATCAGCTTGCGGAGCTTCTTGCCGGTGGTCTCCAGCAGGTGGTCCTCGTCGGCCTTCTTGTACTCGTTGTACTTGGGCAGACCGGCCTTGTACTCGGCGATCCAGGTGTTGGCGAAGGTGCCGTCCTGGATCTCGGTGAGGACCTTCTTCATCTCGGCCTTGGTGTCGGCGGTGATGATCCGCGGGCCGGTGACGTAGTCGCCCCACTCGGCGGTCTCGGAGACCGACCAGCGCATCTTCTCCAGGCCGCCCTCGTACATCAGGTCGACGATGAGCTTCAGCTCGTGCAGGCACTCGAAGTAGGCGATCTCCGGCTGGTAACCGGCCTCGACCAGGGTCTCGAAACCGGCCTTCACCAGGGCGGCGGTGCCACCGCAGAGGACGGCCTGCTCACCGAACAGGTCGGTCTCGGTCTCCTCGGTGAAGGTGGTCTTGATGACGCCGGCCTTGGTGGCGCCCAGGCCCTTGGCGTAGGACAGCGCCAGGTCGAAGGCCTTGCCGGAGGCGTCCTGCTCGACCGCGACGATCGCGGGGACGCCGCGGCCCTCCTCGTACTGGCGGCGGACCAGGTGGCCCGGGCCCTTCGGGGCGACCATGCAGACGTCGACGTCGGCCGGGGGCTTGATGAAGCCGAAGCGGATGTTCAGGCCGTGGCCGAAGAACAGGGCGTCGCCGGCCTTCAGGTGCGGGGCGATGTCGGCCTCGTAGACGTCCGCCTGGATCGGGTCCGGCACCAGGATCATGATGACGTCGGCCTCGGCCGCGGCCTCGGCGGGGGTGACCACGCGCAGGCCGGCCTCCTCGGCCTTGGCACGGGACTTGGACTCCGGCTTCAGGCCGACCCGGACGTCCGCGCCCGAGTCGCGCAGGGACAGCGCGTGGGCGTGGCCCTGGCTGCCGTAGCCGATGACCGCGACCTTGCGGCCCTGGATGATGGACAGGTCGGCGTCGTCTTCGTAGAACAGCTCGGCCACGGGGGCACATCTCCTTGCGAGTGGTTTGCCGGGTCTGCGGTGGTTCCTACCGTATGCGGATCCGGCGTCGGGGTGGGGCGGTGCTTCAGGGTTTGAGACGGCGGCGCGTCCCGGAAGGGCGAGGACCGGTCGGGTCCTAGGCGCTGCGGTCGAGGGCGCGCAGCGAGCGGTCCGTGATCGAACGGGCGCCGCGCCCGATGGCGACCAGGCCGGACTGGACCAACTCCTTGATGCCGTAGGGCTCCAGCATCCGGAGCATGGCCTCCAGCTTGTCCGAGCTGCCGGTGGCCTCGATGGTCACCGCGTCCGGGGACACGTCGACCGTCTTGGCGCGGAACAGCTGGACGATCTCGACGATCTGCGACCGGGTGTCGTTGTCGGCGCGGACCTTCACCAGGACCAGTTCCCGCTGGATCGCAGCGGACTGGTCGAGTTCGACGATCTTTATCACGTTGACGAGCTTGTTGAGCTGCTTGGTGACCTGTTCCAACGGGAGGTCCTCGACGTTGACCACGATGGTCATCCGGGAGATGTCCGGGTGCTCGGTCGGGCCGACGGCGAGGGAGTCGATGTTGAAGCCCCGACGGGAGAACAGCGCGGCGATCCGGGCGAGCACGCCGGGCTTGTTCTCGACCAGGACGGAGAGGGTGTGCTTGGACATGGGTCGTGGGTTCCCTTGGTCGTTCCGGAAGGGGCTCAGTCGAGGTCGTCGCCGAAGTCGGGACGGACGCCGCGGGCGAACTGGATCTCGTCGTTGCTGGTGCCGGCCGCGACCATCGGCCAGACCATGGCGTCCTGGTGGACGATGAAGTCGATGACCACCGGGCGGTCGTCGATCTCCATCGCCTGCTTGATCACCGCGTCGAGGTCCTCGGGGCGCTCGCAGCGCAGACCGACGCAGCCCATCGCCTCGGCGAGCAGGACGAAGTCGGGGATCCGGGTGCCCTGGGCCGGCGGCTCGATGCCGTCGTGGCCCGGGCCGGCGTGCAGCACGGTGTTGGAGTAGCGCTGGTTGTAGAACAGCGTCTGCCACTGCCGGACCATGCCCAGCGAGCCGTTGTTGATGACCGCGACCTTGATCGGGATGTCGTTCAGGGCGCAGGTGACCAGCTCCTGGTTGGTCATCTGGAAGCAGCCGTCGCCGTCGATCGCCCAGACCGCGGCCTCCGGCCGGCCGGCCTTGGCGCCCATCGCGGCCGGCACCGCGTAGCCCATGGTCCCGGCGCCGCCGGAGTTGAGCCAGGTGCCCGGCTTCTCGAACCGGATGAACTGCGAGCTCCACATCTGGTGCTGGCCGACGCCCGCCGCGTAGACGGCGTCCGGGCCGACCAGCCGGCCGATCCGCTCGATCACCTGCTGCGGGGAGAGCTCGCCGCCGGGGGCGGGCTCGTAGCCGACCGGGTAGGTGGTCTTCCACTCGTCGAGCCGCTCCCACCAGTCGCCGTAGTCGCCCTTGTGGCCGGCGTCGAACTCGGCCTGGACGGCGACGATCAGGTCGGCCAGCACCTCGCGGGCGTCACCGACGATCGGCACGTCCGCCGGGCGGTTCTTGCCGATCTCGGCCGGGTCGATGTCCGCGTGGACGACCTTGGCGTACGGCGCGAAGCTGTCCAGCTTGCCGGTGACCCGGTCGTCGAAGCGGGCGCCGAGGGTGAAGAGCAGGTCGGCCTTCTGGAGCGCGGTGACGGCCGGGACGGAGCCGTGCATGCCGGGCATGCCCAGGTGCTGCGGGTGGCTGTCCGGGAAGGCGCCGAGCGCCATCAGGGTGGTGACGACCGGGGCGCCGGTCAGCTCGGCCAGGATGCGCAGCTCGGCCGTGGCGCCGGCCTTGACGACGCCGCCGCCGACGTACAGGACCGGGCGCTTGGCGGTGACCAGCATCTTGGCCGCTTCGCGGATCTGCTTGGCGTGCGGCTTGGTCACCGGGCGGTAGCCGGGCAGCGAGGTCTCGACCGGCCAGCGGAAGGTGGTGGTGGCCTGCAGGGCGTCCTTGGCGATGTCGACCAGGACCGGTCCGGGGCGGCCGGTGGCGGCGATGTGGAACGCCTCGGCGATCACCCGGGGGATCTCGGCCGGGTCGGTGACCAGGTAGTTGTGCTTGGTGATCGGCATCGTGATGCCGCAGATGTCGGCCTCCTGGAAGGCGTCCGTGCCGATCGCCTTGGAGGTGACCTGGCCGGTGATGGCGACGATCGGCACCGAGTCCATGTAGGCGTCGGCGATCGGGGTGACCAGGTTGGTCGCACCCGGACCGGAGGTCGCCATGCAGACGCCGACCCGGCCGGTGGCCTGCGCGTAGCCGGTGGCGGCGTGGCCGGCGCCCTGCTCGTGACGGACCAGGATGTGGCGCACCTTGGTGGAGTCCATCAGCGGGTCGTACGCGGGAAGGATGGCCCCGCCCGGGATACCGAAGACGGTGTCCGCACCGACGGCCTCCAGCGAGCGGATGAGCGACTGGGCGCCGGTCATGGTCTCGACGACGTGCTGAGGAGCGGGAGCGTGGGCGGCCGGGGTGTCCCCGCGGCGGGGGGATGCGGCGTGCTCGGTCATCTGCCTGTCTCTTCTCGGTTCTGGCCGGCCCGGTGGTTTGCGGGCCCCGGGGGGGTCGAGGGTGGGGTCCCGCTTGCGGGCCGATCGCCGGCTCTGCCCCAATCGTCCCTTTCGCGGGGCCACGGGGCCAGGGGTCTTGCGGTGGTGGAACAGCGTCGGTGCAACAAAAAACCCCTCGTGCCCAAGGGCATGCGAGGGGTGGCGCGTCGGTCTGTCACGAACGGGGCAGGGCCCGCTCAGCCGACGCGCCCGCCAAGTACGAGAATTCGGGTGCGCATGGCAACGACCTTCCTCCCGTCAAGGGTCGGCTGTCAAGCAGGTGGGACGGCCGTCTCGCCATGCGGACCGACTCCCGGGCCCGCCACGGCCGGGCGTTCAGGCAGGTCGGAGCCGTTGTGGTGGGGCACGGCACGCCCCGCGGCGGCCTCGCCGCGGCCACTCGTCCGGGTGTCCGCGGCCAGGAAGGCGCGCCGCGCGGGCAGCGGTCCGAGCGGCCTCGGCACCGGGTACGCACGGCGGGCCAGCTCGCGCCGGAGCCGGACCTCGTCCAGCGGCGCGGAGAACGCCGAACCCTGCACCTGGCGGCAGCCCAGCTCCTGCAGCACGGCCACCTGGCGCGGCAGGTCGACGCCCTCGGCGGCGGTGACCAGCCCGAGGTCCCGGCCGAGCCGCAGGGCGTGCCCGGCGAGCGTCCGGGCGAGCGCGGACTCGCCCAGGTCCTGGACCAGCGAGCGGTCCAGCTTGAGAGCGTCGAAGGGGAGCCGGACCAGTGTGCCGAGCGAGCCCCGGCCGGCTCCGAAGCCGGCCAGCGCGGTGCCGACGCCGAGCCGGCGCAGCGCGTCGAGCCGGCGCCCGAGCTCGTCCGCCAGGTCGTCCGGGCCGGTCCGGGCCACCTCGACGATCAGCTGGCCGCCGGGCAGTCCGCTGTCCCGCAGGGCCGCGACCACCGCCTCGTAGAGGCCGGGCGCGCAGAGCCGCTCGGCCGACAGCCGGACCGACACCGGGACCGGCGGCGGGACGGCGCGGCCCCGGGCGGGCACACCGCGGCGGAGCGCGGCGGCGGTCACCGCCTCGCGGACCAGCCAGCGGGAGAACCGCGCGGCGGCGTCGCCCGGCTCGGTGGAGCGCAGGAACTCGGCGGGGGTGAGCAGCAGACCCTGCGCGGAGCGCCAGCGGGCCTGCGCCTCGACGGCGGTGACCGCCCCGGTGCCGAGGTCCACCACGGGCTGGTGGAGCAGGGTGAAGCCGCCCTCGCGGACGGCCGCGCGGAGCCGTTCGTCCAGTTCGGTGCGGCGCTCCAGGTCGGCGCGCATGGCCGGGGTGTAGAGCATCACCCGGCCCTTGCCCTCGGACTTGGCGCGGTACATCGCGAGGTCGGCGTTGCGCATCAGCTCGTCGGCGGCGGCGCGCGGGTCGGCGGCCGGACCGCGTTCCGGGGTGCCGAAGGCGATCCCGATGCTGGCGGCGACGCTGAGTTCGCTGCCGCCGATCCAGTAGGGCTCGGAGAGCGCGGCGCGCAGCCGTTCGGCGAGCTCCTGGACCTGGAGCCGGCCGAGCGGGCCGCAGACCAGGGTGGCGAACTCGTCGCCGCCGAAGCGGGCCACGGTGTCCCCGCAGCGGACGGCGCCCTGGAGCCGGCGGGCGGCCTGGACCAGCAGTTCGTCGCCGACCTGGTGGCCGGCGGTGTCGTTGACCGCCTTGAAGCCGTCCAGGTCGAGGAAGAGCACGGCGACCCCGGAGCCCGCCTCGTCCTGCGGACCGCGGGCGGCCAGGGCGGCCCGCAGCCGCTGGGTGAACAGCGCCCGGTTGGGCAGGTCGGTGAGCGGGTCGTGGAACGCGTTGTGCTGCAACTGGGCCTGCAGCATCACCCGTTCGGTGACGTCCCGGCTGTTCAGGATCAGGCCGTCGCGGTACCGGTCGACGGTCGACTCGACGTGCAGCCACTCGCCGCCGCCGGAGCCGATCCGGCACTCCACCCGGGCCGCGGGCAGCGGCTCGGCGCCCGGGTCGCGGTGGGCGACCAGCCGCCCCCGGGCCAGGAAACGGCGGACCTCCAGCAGGACCCGGTCGACGTCCTCGGGGTGGATGAGGTCGAGCAGGTTGCCGCCGACGAGTTCCTCCGGGTCGCGCCCGTAGACGCCGAGCGCGGCCGGGGAGACGTAGGAGAGCACGCCGTTGGCGCCGGCGATCATGATGACGTCGCTGGAGCCCTGCACCAGGGAGCGGAAGTGCGCCTCCTTGTGGGCGAGCTCCTGGGCCAGCGAGAGGTTGTCGAGCAGCATGATGCCCTGGCGCAGGATCAGCGCTAGGCCGACGGTACAGGCCGCCGAGGCCACCACCCGGTCCAGCGAGCGCCCGCCGAGGGCGTTGTAGAGGATCCCGGCGGTGCAGACGGCGGCCGCGGCGTAGGGGGTGAGCGCACTGAAGGTGGTGGCGACCCGGCGGCGGGGCAGTCCGCCGAGCGCCGGGTGCTCGCGCAGCGGGCGGCGCCAGCGCGGGGACCACGGGGCCCAGGCCAGCAGCAGACTGCCGGCGAACCAGCCGGCGTCCAGCAGTTCGCCGGAGTGGTAACTGCTGCGCAGCTCGGGCGAGGTGAACAGGGCGTCGCAGAGCACGGTGACGGCGAGGCCGACCATGGCGGTGTGGACGGCGGCGCGGTTGCCGTCCCGGCCGCCGAAGCGCAGGCCGACGACCAGTGAGACGAGCAGGATGTCCAGCACCGGGTAGGCCAGGTTGAGGGCCAGCCGCATGGGGGAGCCGTCCTCGCCGGCGGCGGTCCGGCCGAGGGCGAGGCTCCAGCTGAGGGTGAACAGCGAGCCGGCCACCAGCCAGCCGTCCAGCAGCAGGCAGAGCCAGCCGGCGGCGGTGCGGGGGCGCTGGGCCAGCACCAGGACGCCGGTGATGGCCAGCGGGGCGAACAGCAGGAAGGCGTACTCGGCCAGCGAGTTGGGCGGCAGCTGGGTCCGCTCGACCAGCTCGTACCAGCCCCAGGTGCCGTTGCCGAAGGCGACCATGAGCGAGGACAGGCCGAACAGCAGCCAGGCCGGGCGGGCGTGGCCGCCCACCGTACAGCCGTAGGCGAGACAGGAGAGCGCGGCGGCGAGCGCGGCCGCCGCCAGGCCGAAGTCGCCCATGAAGACGGCGACCTGGCGCGAGCCCCAGCCGAGCGCGGCACCGAGGGCGTACGCGAGGCAGAGCACGCCGAGGACGGCGCCCGGCAGCTTGCGGCTGCAGAGCGCCCGCCGGAGCGGCCCCGGTCTCGTGCCGCCGCCGGCCGGGCGGTACGGGGGCGGCCCGCCCGCGCGGGCGCCGCGCGGGGGGCGACCCCGCCTCGGCGGACCCGGTCGCGGCGGACCCGGTCGCGGCGGACCGTCTGCGGGCAGGACGGCGTCCGGCGCCTGGGGCCGTCCGGCTCCGGGCAGCACCGCGTCGGTGGAGCTCACTCGGCCTCTCCCCCTCCGGCCCGGGGCCTCGCGCCCCGGTCACGGACCACCGGCCGCGCGCCAGGTGGCCGTGCGCGGTGGCCTGGCGCCCCGGCAGGGCGGTGACCCAGGGGGCGGGGGGCCTGCCGGCCGTCCCGCCACACCGATGTTCCCGTTCGGGACCCTACACCACTCCGGTCACGCAATGACACGCACACTCAACTTAGAGTAATGGCCCGGGGGTGGGGAATTGCGTCCGGTTCCGCCGAATCGGTCCGGTTGACAGGGGCGCGCACAAGGGGGCTCACGCAGCGCGCACAGGAGCACGCGGCAGCGCGCACAGGAGCACGCGGCAGCGCCCGCCGGGCACCGGCCGTCACGGCCGCGCCCGGGGCGGGCGGCGGACGGGAACGTCCGGGGGCGAGCGGCGGACGGGCCGTCAGCCGGCGGCCGGGGCGAGGTCCTCCGGGAACAGCCGCAGCCGGTGGGCCAGCGCGGCCGCCTCGCCCCGGCCGGCCACCGCGAGCTTGCCGAGGATGTTGGACACGTGCACGCTCGCGGTCTTCGGCGAGATGTACAGTTCCTCGGCGATCTGCCGGTTGGTGCGCCCCCGGGCGAGCAATCGGAGCACGTCCCGCTCACGGGGGGTGAGGCCGAGGGATCCACCGGCCGGCAGCGCCGGAGCGGGCGCCGGGCGGTCCGCGACGAGCGGGAGCCCGGCCCGTGCGGCCAGCGCGTCGATCTCGGCCCGCAGTCCGGCGTCGGACCGGGCGGACGCCAGTTCCCGGGCCTCGCGCAGGAGTTCGGCGCCGGACTCGCGGCGTCCGGCCAGCACCTCGGCCTCGCCGGCCCGCAGCAGCGCGGCCGCCAGCGGGTACGGCAGCCCGGTCGGGCGCAGCGCCGCGACCGCGACGGCCCACTGCTCCGGGGTGTCCGCCCCCTCGGCGCGGGCCAGTTCGGCCTCCAGCAGCCGGGCCCAGCCGTGGTGCAGCGGCACGGTCGGGGTCAGCCCGGCCGCCGTCGAGGCGATCCTGGCCAGCACCGCGGCCCGGCCCCGGTCGGCCTCGGGCAGGCCCCGGCTGTCCGCCTCGGCGGCGGCACCGTCCACCAGCAGCGGATAGAGGTCGGCGAGGTAACCGCAGCGGAGGTCCTCGTCCAGGGCGGCGATCAGCTCCGCGCGGGCGTCCAACGGGCGGCCGGCCCCGACCGCGACCCGCAGCGCCAGCCGCGCGATCGGGACGGAGTGCTGGAGCTGGCCGATCCGGTTGGCCGCCCTGGCCTGCGCCAGCATCGCGGCGGCGGTGGGCAGGTCGCCGCGGAGCAGGGCGAGTTCGCCGCGCATCCGGTCCAGGAACTCGGCGTGGGTGCCGGTCACACCGATCAGGTGGCACTCGGCGAGCACCTGCTCGGCCTCGTCGATCCGCCCGAGGTCCATCAGCGCCTCGGCGAGGTTCCCGGTCAGGATGGTGCCGATGTTGCGCTGGAGGCCGTTGCCCCGGGCCGACTCCAGGCCCTCCCGGGCGAGCGCCGCCGCCTCCTCGGCCCGGCCGAGCCCGCGCTGCATCGAGGACAGGTTGTTGATGCCGCGCAGCAGGACGTCGGGGGCGCCGATCCGCCGGGTGGCCTCGACCGCGGCGGTGAGCTGGGCGACCGCGGTCTCCGGGTCGGAGTCGAGGTCGTTGCGCAGCCCGCCGAGCGTCATCAGGGCGTGCTGCTCGACCGCGTCGGCGCCCACCTCGCGGGCGATCCGGACCGCCCGCTCGGCGAGTTCGACCAGCTCGGGCCGGGGGTTGGAGAGCATCCCGCTGCCGGCGCCGAGGGCGAACACCTCGGCCTGGACGGCGGACGGCGGCAGGTGCTCGACCAGCCGGTGCGCGTACGCGATCTCCTCCTCGTCGCCGGAGCGGCGCAGGTGGCCGAGCATCCGGGCCCGGTTGATCCGGAACCAGGCGGCGCGGGCCGGGTGCTCGGTCTCGTCGACCAGCTTGAGCGCCCGCTTGGCCAGGCTCAGCCCTCGCTCGCGGTCCCCGCTGCGACGGGCCGCGACCACCGCCTCGGCCAGCACGTCGATCAGGCAGAGCCGGTCGCAGTGCTCGTCGTGCCGCTCCACGTCGCAGGAGCAGGGCGGGTAGGTCTCGGCCCAGTCGTGCGGGCGCAGGGTGTCCGCCAGCACGTCCTCCGGGACCTCGTCCCAGAGCTCCAGGGCCCGTTCCAGCATCCGGAGCTGCTCGGCGAAGGCGTTGCGGCGGCGGGCGGCCCTGGCGGCCTCCAGGGCGGTCGGCAGGGCCCGGGCCGGGTGGTGCGCGTGGTACCAGTAGTTGGCCAGCCGGGCGGGGCGCACGTCGGAGCCGACCAGGTGCGGATCGGCCTCCAGCGCGGCGGCGAAGCGCCGGTTGATCCGGTGCCGCTCGCCCGGCAGCAGGTCGTCCGAGACCGCCTCGCGGACCAGCGCGTGCCGGAACCGGTAGCCGTCGCCGTCGGTGTCCGGGCGCAGGATGTTGGCGCCGACCGCGACCCGGAGCGAGTCGATCAGCTCCTCCTCGTCCTCCAGGACGGCGGCGAGCAGGGCGTGCTCGACGTAGGAGCCGCCCTCGGCGGCGATCCGCAGCACCCGCTGGGTCTGCTCGTCCAGCGCCTCGACCCGGACCAGCAGCATGTCCCGGAGCGAGTCGGTGAGCCCGGCCGAGCAGCCCTCGCGGAAGGCGGTGGCGAGTTCCTCGACGAAGAAGGGGTTGCCCTCGGAGCGGCGGTGGATCCGGTCGACCAGCTCCCGGTCCGGGGCGGCGGTGCCGAGGATGCCGGCCAGCTGCGCGGCCACCTCGCCGGGCCCGAACCGCTCCAGTTCGGCCCGCTGCACGGTGCGCAGCCGCTCCAGCTCGGCCAGGAACGGCCGCAGCGGGTGGCGGCGGTGCAGGTCGTCGCTGCGGTAGGTGGCGACCAGCAGCACCCGGGACCGGTGCAGGGTGCGGACCAGGTAGGCCAGCAGCTCCCGGGTGGAGCGGTCGGACCAGTGGAGGTCCTCGACGGCGAGCACGAGGGTACGGTCCGTGCCGAGCCGTTCGAACAACCTTGCGGTGTGCTCGAACAGCCGGGCTCGTCCGTACTCGTCGTTGGGTTCGCCGTCGGCCTCGCCGAAGTCCGGCAGCAGCCGGGCGAGGTGGCCCTCCATCCCGGCCGCGGCCGCCTCCAGTTCGGCGCCCAGGCTCCGGTGCAGCCGGCGCAGCGCGGTGGCCAGCGGCGCGTAGGGCAGCCCCTCGGCGCCGATCTCCAGGCAGCCGCCGACGGTGGTGACGACGCCGTCCAGGCAGGCCTGGCGGAGGAACTCCTCCAGCAGCCGGGTCTTGCCGACGCCGGCCTCGCCGCCGATCAGCACGGTCTGCGGCCGGCCGTCCCCGGCCCGGCGCACGGCATCCAGCAGGACGGTGAGTTCCGGATCGCGGCCGACGAAGACGGGACTCACCGATATCTGCTGCATGGAGGCGAGCATGCCACAGAGGTCGGCCGCGCTCCGAGGGGTTATCCCGCCCCCCGGACGCCCGGAAGGGGAGGCGCACCCCCGTGTCGCCTCCCCTTCCGGTCCCTGCTCGGCACCTCGGTGCCGGTCCGTCAGCATTCGCGCGGACGGACGGCGCGCCGCTGGAAGCGGAAGCCGACGTTCGGGCGCCGGCCGGTGCGCTTGCCGCCCTTCGCCTCGCGGACCAGACGCTCGTGCTGGGCCAGGGCCCGGAGTTCCAGTTCCTGCTGCTTGATGAGCTCGTACTCGATCACGGTGTTTCCCCTCGTGGGTTCCGGTGTCTCTCTCGTTCTGAGGTAAAGATTCCTCTCCCAGGGGGGTGGGCCGCATCGGCAGCCTGCCGGATGTTCCGGGCCCCGGCCGCCTTAGGCCGGGGGTCCCGGGTACGGCAGAGGCCCGGCCCCACCCCCCCGTGGAGGGTAAGACCGGGCCTCAGGGCTCTAAGCAGCCCTTAGAGCGCCTTAGACGCCTAAGACGCCTTGGAAACTCAGGCAGAAACGCCCAGCTTCTCCAGGATCAGATCCTTGACCCGGGCCGCGTCGGCCTGACCGCGGGTGGTCTTCATGACCGCGCCGACCAGTGCGCCGACCGCGGCGACCTTGCCGTCGCGGATCTTGGCGGCGATCGCCTCGTTCTCGGCGATGGCCTGGTCCACGGCGGCACCGAGCGCGGAGTCGTCCGAGACCACGGCCAGGCCGCGCTGCTCGACGACCGCGTCCGGCTCGCCCTCGCCGGCCAGCACGGCCTCGATGACCTGGCGGGCCAGCTTGTCGTTCAGCTTGCCCTCGGCGACCAGCGCGGCGACCCGGGCGACCTGCGCCGGGGTGATCGGCTGCTCGGCCAGCTCGGTGCCGGTCTCGTTGGCCCGACGGGCCAGCTCGCCCATCCACCACTTGCGGGCCTGGTCGGCCGGGGCGCCGGCGGCGATGGTCTCCTGGATCGGCTCGACGGCGCCGGCGTTCAGCACCGACTGCATGTCCTTGTCGGTCAGGCCCCACTCGGCCTGCAGCCGGGCCCGGCGCACCCGGGGCAGCTCGGGCAGCGCGGCCCGCAGCTCTTCCACCCAGGCGCGGGCCGGCGCGATCGGCACCAGGTCCGGCTCCGGGAAGTACCGGTAGTCCTCGGCGTTGTCCTTGATCCGGCCGGCGGTGGTGCTGCCGTCCTCCTCGTGGAAGTGCCGGGTCTCCTGGACGATCGTGCCGCCGTCGGTCAGCACCGTGGCGTGCCGCTGGATCTCGAACCGGGCGGCCCGCTCCACGCTGCGCAGCGAGTTGACGTTCTTGGTCTCCGAGCGGGTGCCGAAGGTCTCGGTGCCGTTCGGACGCAGCGACAGGTTGACGTCGCAGCGCATCTGGCCCTTGTCCATCCGGGCCTCGGAGACGCCCAGCGAACGGATGACCTCGCGCAGCTCGGCGACGTACGCGCGGGCGACCTCGGGGGCGCGCTCGCCGGCGCCCTCGATCGGCTTGGTGACGATCTCGATCAGCGGGATGCCGGCCCGGTTGTAGTCCAGCAGCGAGTGGGTCGCGCCGTGGATCCGGCCGGTCGCGCCGCCGACGTGGCTGGACTTGCCGGTGTCCTCCTCCATGTGGGCGCGCTCGATCTCCACCCGGAAGGTCGAGCCGTCCTCCAGCTGCACGTCGAGGTAGCCGTTGAAGGCGATCGGCTCGTCGTACTGCGAGGTCTGGAAGTTCTTCGGCATGTCCGGGTAGAAGTAGTTCTTCCGCGCGAACCGGCACCACTCGGCGATCTCGCAGTTCAGCGCCAGGCCGATCTTGACCGCCGACTCCACGCCGACCGCGTTGACGACCGGCAGCGAGCCCGGCAGGCCCAGACAGGTCGGGCAGACCTGGCTGTTCGGCTCGGCACCCAGCTCGGTCGAGCAACCGCAGAACATCTTGGTCTTGGTGCCCAGCTCGACGTGGACCTCCAGGCCCATCACCGGGTCGAACGACGCGAGCGCGTCCTCGTAGGAGACCAGGTTCTTGACGCTCACAGCGTCCCCTTCACTAAAAAGTCTTCGGTGGTGCGGGCCCGGCCTGCACCTCGGGTGCAGGCCGGGGCCTCACGGGCTGGGTCAGCCCAGCAGGACGTCGTCGTCGCCGAGGCGACGCAGCTCACGGACCAGCAGGGCGGTGCCGGTGACCAGGGCGGCGGCGCCGACCAGGGCGTTGACCAGCTTGAGGGTGTCGCTCTCGCCGCGGGCCTTGCGGACGTCCTTGACGATGGAGACCGCGCCGAAGGCGCTGGTGCCGATGGACAGCCAGAGCCCGGGCTTGGAGTGCTTCCACCCCTTCAGCGATGCCGACTGCGCCTTGGCGTTCTCGATCTTGCTCACAGTGCCGGTGCCTCCTCCAGCAGGGTGTGCCCCCACTTGTCGTTGAGTGCGGCCTCGACGGCGCCGCCCACGCGGTACAGGCGGTCGTCCGCCATCGCGGGTGCGATGATCTGCAGGCCGACCGGGAGATTGTCCTCCGGGGCCAGGCCGACCGGCAGCGACATGGCCGCGTTGCCCGCAAGGTTGGACGGAATCGTGCAGAGGTCGGCCAGATACATCGCCATCGGGTCGTCGGCACGCTCGCCGATCGGGAAGGCGGTGGTCGGCGTGGTCGGCGAGACCAGCACCTCCACGCCCGCGAAGGCGGCGTCGAAGTCGCGGGAGATCAGCGTCCGCACCTTCTGGGCCGAGCCGTAGTAGGCGTCGTAGTAGCCCGAGGACAGCGCGTAGGTGCCCAGGATGATGCGGCGCTTCACCTCGGGGCCGAAACCGGCCTCGCGGGTCAGCGCGGTGACCTCCTCGGCCGAGCGGGAACCGTCGTCGCCGACCCGCAGGCCGTAGCGCATCGCGTCGAAGCGGGCCAGGTTGGACGAGGCCTCGCTCGGGGCGATCAGGTAGTACGCCGGCAGCGCCAGGGTGAAGGACGGGCAGGAGACCTCGACGACCTCGGCGCCCAGCTCGCGCAGCAGCTCCACGGACTCCTGGAAGCGCTGCATCACGCCGTCCTGGTAGCCCTCGCCGGAGAACTCCTTCACCACGCCGATCCGCATGCCGCGCACGTCGCGCAGCTTCGCGGCCTCGACCACGGCCGGGACCGGGGCGTCGATCGAGGTGGAGTCCAGCGGGTCGTGACCGGCGATCGCCTCGTGCAGCAGCGCCGCGTCCAGCACGGTGCGGGCGCACGGGCCGCCCTGGTCCAGGCTGCTGGAGAAGGCCACCAGGCCGTAGCGCGACACCGAGCCGTAGGTCGGCTTCACGCCGACGGTGCCGGTGACGGCGCCGGGCTGGCGGATCGAGCCGCCGGTGTCGGTGCCGATCGCGAGCGGCGCCTCGAAGGCGGCCAGCGCGGCGGCCGAACCGCCGCCGGAGCCGCCGGGGATCCGGGAGAGGTCCCACGGGTTGCCGGTCGGGCCGTAGGCGGAGTTCTCGGTGGAGGAGCCCATCGCGAACTCGTCCATGTTGGTCTTGCCGAGGATCACCACACCGGCGTCCTTGAGACGCGTGGTCAGGGTGGCGTCGTACGGCGGGATCCAGCCCTCGAGGATCTTCGAACCGCAGGTGGTCGGCACGCCCTTGGTGGTGAAGACGTCCTTCAGCGCCAGCGGGACGCCGGCCAGCGGGCCCAGCTCCTCGCCCTTGGCGCGCTTCTCGTCGACGGCCCGGGCGGCACTCAGCGCGCCCTCGGTGTCGACGTGCAGGAAGGCGTTGACCTTCTTGTCGACGGCCCCGATGCGGTCCAGGTGCGCCTGGGCCACCTCGACGGCGGACACCTCGCCCTTGGCGACGGCGGCGGCGGTCTCGGCCGCGGTGTAACGGATGAGCTCGGTCATCGGTCAGTCCTCCCCGAGGATCTGGGGCACACGGAAACGCTGCTCCTCGGCGGCCGGGGCCCCGGCCAGTGCCTGGTCCGGGGTGAGCGACGGCCGGACCTCGTCCGCGCGCATGACGTTGGTCAGCGGCAGCGGGTGGGAGGTGGGCGGGACGTCCTGTCCGGCGACCTCGGAAACGCGGGCGACCGCGCCGATGATCACGTCCAGCTGCTCGGCGAAGTGGTCCAACTCTTCGGCCTGCAACTCAAGACGCGACAGCCGAGCGAGGTGGGCGACCTCCTCGCGCGTGATGCCAGGCATGCAGCGATCCTCAGGGTGAGTTCTGGTGAGGCCCGGATCCGCCTTCCGGCGGCGCCGGGCCCGGGCCGGAAGCGGCCGGTCCGGCGCTCCCGTCCTCGTGGTCTGTGGTCCCCATCCTATGGGGCACGGTGCCACCACCGGCCAACGACCGGCGGCGGGGGCCGGTCACCCTCGCCGCGCGGCACCCTCACTGCGGGCGGGTCGGCGCCCAACTCTGCTGCTTGGGCGCCTGGATCTCCAGCTTCGCCGCCTGCGCCGCCTGGATCACCGGCGGCAGGACGGGCTGGATCGCGGGCGGCAGCCGGTCGGCGCCGGAGCCGAGCCGTTCCACCGGCGGGGCGCCGGTGCGGTGCACCCGCAGCCAGGCGGTGGCCTGCTCGGCCGGCAGCGCCGCCGACACCAGCCAGCCCTGCACCGCGTCCACGCCCATGCAGTTCAGCCGCTCCCAGGTCTCGTCGTCCTCGACCCCCTCGGCGACCACGGTCAGGCCGAGCGAGTGGGCCAGCTCGACCGAGCAGCGGACCACCGCCGCGTCGTGGTCGTCGGTGGCCATCCGGGAGACGAAGGAGCGGTCGATCTTCAGCTCGCCGACCGGCAGGCTGCGCAGCCGCACCAGCGAGGAGTGGCCGGTCCCGAAGTCGTCCAGGGACATCCCGACCCCGTAGCCGCGCAGCTCCGCCAGGGTGTCGGCGGCCCGGCGGGAGTCGTCCAGCAGCAGCCGCTCGGTGATCTCCAGCTGGAGCGCGTGGGCGGGCACCTGGTGGCGGACGAGGTGGCCGGCGACCCGCTGGGCGAAGCCGGGGTTGAGCACGTCGCGCGGCGAGACGTTCACCGCGACCTGGACCTGGAGGCCCTGCTCGCGCCACTGGGCGAGCTGACCGACGGCGGCCTCCAGCACGTAGTCGGTCAGCCGGGGCATCAGCCCGCTGGACTCGGCGAGGCCCACGAACTCGTCCGGGGAGACCCGGCCCTGGCCGGGGCGCTCCCAGCGCAGCAGCGCCTCCAGGCCGACCACCCGGCCGTCGAAGGCCACCTTGGGCTGATAGTGCAGCTGGACCTCGCCGGTCTCCAGGGCCCGCCGCAGGTCGCCCAGCAGTCCGATCCGGTACGGGGTGTCGGCGTCCTGGGCCTCGTCGTACTGCTCGACCGAGGTGCGGCCGCGCTGCGCGTGCCCCATCGCCACATCGGCGCGGCGCAGCAGCGACTCGGCGTCCTGGGCGTGCTGGGGGAAGACGCAGACGCCCGCGCTGGCCTCCAGCACCAGCAGCAGTCCGTCCAGGCGGATCGGGGCGGCGAGTTCGGCGATCAGCGCCTTGGCCACCTTCTCCAGCGAGTCCGGGCAGCCGATGCCGGGCAGCAGGACGGCGAACTCGTCGCCGCCCATCCGGGCCACCATCGGGCGGCCGCGGTAGTGCCGGGGGAGCCCGGCGAAGACGTCGTCGATGGACTCGCGGGTGGCGCTGCCGGCGGCCCCGCCGGAGCGCAGCGCCCGGTGCAGCCGGCGGGCGATGTGGACGAGCAGCCGGTCGCCGGCGGTATGACCGAGGGTGTCGTTGAGCGACCGGAAGCGATCGAGGTCGAGCAGGATCAGTCCGACGCTGTAACCCTCGGTGTGCTCGGCGATCGACTCCTGGGCGGCGAGGAGTAACGCCTGGCGGTTGGGCAGATCGGTCAGCGGGTCGGTGAGCTGGTCGCGCGCCCGGTCGCGGGCGATCCGCCAGGCCGCGACCAGGACGGCCAGCGGCACCGCGAAGAGTGGCAGCAGCTCCGCCTCGTAGCGGTAGACCAGCACGGCCAGCGGGATGAGCGGCGCGGCGCCGGCCAGCAGCACGCCGAGCAGCAGGACCGCTCCCGCCACCCCCTGCGGCGGGCGTGTGGGCGCACCGCCGGTCGTACGATCCATAAGCCCAGTCCTCCGTCGGGCCCGCCCCGTCAGGCCGCCTAGCGGTGAGGCACCGCACCGGTGCCGGCAGCCTGCCAGGCATGGATCGGCCCCGCGGAGTCCGGCTCGGCCGGTACCCCCACCCCTGCTGACACTCTGTTGCGCTCCAGGGTATGCGCGGCTTCACCCGACGGGCAGACTTTCGGACAACCGGACATACGCCACCGCGCTGGGTGCCGCACAGTGTCACGATGCCCGCTATCACTGTGCGGCACCCGATGACGTTGCATCAGGACGATAACAAGCCGGATTCGGGGCTTCCGCGCGCGGGGTCAGCCCTCGGCGCCCTCCTCGACGGGCGCCGCGGCGGCCTCGGCGCCGGCCCCGGCGGCGGCCGGTGCCCCCACCTCGGGATCCTTCGCCGCGACGGCCTCCCCGGCGTCCGCCGCCTCACCCCCGGCGGTGTCCCCGGCGGTGTCCCCGGCGTCCTCGGCAGTGCTCCTGGCGGCGGCCTTCTTCCGGGCCGGCGCCTTCTTCGCCGGCTCCTCCGGCGGCTCCGCCGGCAGCCCCAGGTGGACCCGGGCGGCGGCCGACCCCTGCTCCAGCAGGATCGTGAAGCCCGCGTCGTCGAGGACCGGCAGCCCCAGCTGAACGGCCTTGTCGTACTTGGACCCGGGATTGTCGCCCGCGACCACGAAGTGGGTCTTCTTCGACACCGAACCGGTCACCTTCGCGCCCCGCGAGGTCAGCGCCTCCTTGGCACCGTCCCGGGTGTGCCCGGCCAGGGTGCCGGTGACGACGACGGTCAGCCCCTCCAGCGGGCGCTCGCCCTCCTCCTCGGCGGCCTCCTCGGTGAAGCGGACCCCGGCGGCACGCCACTTCTCGACGATCTCCCGGTGCCAATCCACCTGGTACCACTCGACGATCGAACGCGCGGTGCCCGCGCCGACCCCCTCGGTGGCGGCCAGCCGCTCCTCGCTCGCCGCGAAGATCGCGTCCAGGTCGCGGAACTCGCGGGCCAGGTCCTGGGCGGCGACCGGGCCGACGTGCCGGATCGAGAGGCCGTTGAGGAAGCGCCAGAGCGGGCGGTCCTTGGCCTTCTCGATGTTCTCCAGCATCAGCCCGGTGTTCTTCTTCGGCGCACCGGCGGTGGTGGCGAAGAAGAACACCTCCTTCTCCTCGCCGGTCTCGTCGTCCAGCTTCGGCATACCGGTCTTCTGGTCGCGCACCAGCACCTTGATCGGCAGCAGCCGCTCCACCGTCAGACCGAAGATGTCGCCCTCGTTCCCCACCGGCGCCTCGACCGGCTCCAGCGGCTGGGTCAGCGCGGTGGCGGCGACATAACCGAGGCCCTCGATGTCCAGCGCCGAGCGCCCGCCGAGGAAGGCGATCCGCTCCCGGATCTGAGCCGGGCAGTACTGGGCGTTGGGGCAGCGCAGGTCGATGTCCCCCTCCGCCATCGGCCGCAGGCCGGTGCCGCACTCGGGGCAGTGCGAGGGCATCACGAACGCCTCTTCGGTGCCGTCCCGCAGGTCGTACACCGGTCCGAGGATCTCCGGGATCACGTCACCGGCCTTGCGCAGCACCACGGTGTCGCCGAGCAGGACGTCCTTGGCCTTGACCACGTCCTGGTTGTGCAGGGTCGCGTACTGCACCATCGAACCGGCCACCTTCACCGGCTCGGCCAGCACCGCGTACGGGGTGGCCCGGCCGGTGCGGCCGATCCCGACCTTGATCGCGGCGAGCTTCCCGGTGACCTCCTCCGGCGGGTACTTCCAGGCGATCGCCCAGCGCGGGGACTTCGAGGTGGAGCCGAGCCGGCCCTGCAGGGCGATCTCGTCCACCTTGACCACCACACCGTCGATCTCGTGCTCGACCGAGTGCCGCTGCTCGCCGAAGTGCGCGACGAACTCCCGCACCTCCGCCAGCGTGCCGACCACCCGGTTGTGCCGCGCGGTCGGCAGGCCCCAGCCGCGCAGCAGGTCGTAGGCGTGCGACTGGTTGTCGATGTCGAAGCCGACCCTGGCACCGATGCCGTGCACCACCATCCGCAGCGGGCGGGAGGCGGTGATCAGCGGGTCCTTCTGGCGCAGCGAGCCGGCCGCGGCGTTCCTCGGGTTCATGAACAGCCGGATCATCGCCCGGGGCCGCTTGCCCTCCTTGGCGCGCTCCTCGTTCTCCAGCCGGCGGCGCTCGTTCTCCTCCGCGAAGGAGGCGTTGAGCGCCTCGAACGCCTCGGTCGGGAAGTAGACCTCGCCCCGGATCTCGACCAGCTCGGGCACGTCCTCGCCGGTCAGCCGGTGCGGGATCTCCTGGATGGTGCGGACGTTGGCGGTGATGTCCTCGCCGACCCGGCCGTCGCCCCGGGTCGCCGCCTGCGTCAACCGGCCGTTCTCGTAGGTGAGGTTGACGGCCAGGCCGTCCACCTTCAGCTCGCACAGGTAGTGGTACTCGATCCCGGCCAGCTCGGCGGCGACCCGCTCGGCCCAGGCGGCGAGCTCCTCGTCGTCCATCGCGTTGTCCAGGCTGAGCAACCGTTCGCGGTGCTCGACCGGGGCGAACAGCAGGGTCGGCGCGCCGCCGACCCGCTGCGAGGGCGACTCCGGGGTGACCAGGGCGGGGTGCTCCGCCTCCAGCCCCTCCAGCTCGCGCATCAGCGCGTCGAACTCGGCGTCGCTGACGACCGGCGCGTCCTGCTCGTAGTAACGGGCCCGGTGGTCCGTGATCTCGGCGGCCAGCTCGGCGTGCCGCTTGCGCACCTCCGCCGGAACGTCCTCCCAGCCCTCGACAGCCACCACCGCAAGCCCTCCGTCAATCTCTCATTCCGGGTTGTCCACCAGGCTCCTGGCCGCGTTCACACTGAGTGACAGCGCCCGGCGCGCGTGGTCCGGGGAGGCCCCGGCCAGCCCGCAGGTGGGCGTCACCAGTACACGGCGGCCGAGCAGCTCGGGGGCGAACCCGAGCCTGCGCCACAACGCCCTGACACCCTGGACACTACCGGCCGGGTCCGACAGTGCCGTTGATTGAGCGAGCGCCCGCTCGGTGGACGGGACGACACCCGCGAGGATCATGGTGCCGGCCTCGACCGTCTCCCCGAGCTCCTCGTCCTCACGCTCGGTCAGCAGCGAGAAGTCCAGCGAGACACCGGCGACCCCGGCCCGGCGCAGCAGCGGCAGCGGCACCCGGGGCGCGCAGCAGTGCACCACCACGGGCGCGTCCAGGGCGCCGATCACGTCCCGCAGGGCCTCCTCGGCGAGCTGCCGGTCGACGGAGCGCAGCCGCTGGAAGCCACTCGCCGTCCGCACCTCGCCGGCCAGCACGGCGGGCAGCGAGGGCTCGTCCAGCTGGAGCACCACCTCCGCGCCCGGCACCCGGCGGCGGACCTCGGCGAGGTGGCGGCGCAGGCCCTCGGTGAGCGAACCGGCGATGTCCCGGCAGGCGCCGGGATCGGCGAGCGCCTTCTCGCCGTACTTGAGCTCGATCGAGGCGGCCAGCGTCCACGGCCCCACCGCCTGCACCTTCAGCGCGCCGGTGTACCCCTGGGTGAACTCCTCCAGCGCGTCGAGGTCCTCGCCGAGCCAGGAGTGCGCCCGCCGGGTGTCCCGGCCCGGACGGTCGGCGAAGCGCCAGCCGCTCGGCTCGATCTGCGCGAACAGCTCTACCAGCAGCCCGGCGGAACGGCCGATCATGTCGGCGCCCGGCCCCCGGGCGGGGAGTTCGGGGAGGAACGGCAGGTGCTCCAGCGCGCCGGTGGAGGTCCTGGCGGCCTCCCGGGCGTCGGTGCCGGGCAGCGATCCGACGCCGGTGGCGGCGCCGACCAGGTCGGGGAAGGGAAGTCCGTTGCTCACGGCGGAAGCCTATGGGGTCGGGAACGCCGACGGCCCCGGCACCGGGCGCGGGGCTCGGTGGCGGGGCCGTGGCACCGGGTCCCGGCGGCGGGTGCCGCCGGGACGCCCGGGTCAGTAGGTCTGGATCCCGAACAGGTCCACGATGATGTGGACGGGTGCGGCGCTCGCGTTGCGGACGGTGATGTGGCCCTCGTTCACCTTCACCACCACCTGGTTGGCGACGGTCTCCCCGGCCTGGAAGTTGAGGTTGGAGACGGCCGGCATGAGCTCGTTGCCCGGGTAGACGGTCAGGTGGCCGTCGGTGCCGGGCTCGGTGACGGTGACGTTGAGGGTCGCCGCGGCGATGTTCGGCGCGACGATCTCGACGTCCAGCGCGTCGAAGGCCCCGACGGTGCCGGCCGGGCGCGGGCAGCAACCGGTGCCGAAGTCCTGGCGGGTGTCCATGACCCGCCCCGGGCCGGTCGGGGTGAAGGTCAGCCGGCCCTCGGCGCTGTAGTAGCCGGCCAGGTCGGCGATCACGTGCACGGTGCCGCCGGAGGAGTTGTAGAACGACACCTTGCCGTCCTTCACCGGCACCGTGACCAGGTTCGGGACGGTCCGGCCCGCGGTCCAGTTGAGGCTGGAGCTCTGCGGAAGCCCGGTGCCGTGCGGGTAGACCCGGAGGTGGCCGTCCTCGGTCGGGTCGGTCACCGTGACGTTCATCGTCACGGCCGTCACGCCCTCCGGGGGCGCCCCGCCCTCGCCGGCGACCTGGAGGTCCACCTGGCCGAAGGCCGGGACGGCCTGCCAGTCGGGGACGCCGACCCCCACCCGGGTGTCCAGCAGCCGGGACGGGCTGAGCGGGTGGAAGAGGTCGCCCTT
Organism: Kitasatospora sp. NPDC089913; assembly: GCF_044748625.1. Taxonomy (NCBI): domain Bacteria; kingdom Bacillati; phylum Actinomycetota; class Actinomycetes; order Kitasatosporales; family Streptomycetaceae; genus Kitasatospora; species Kitasatospora sp. NPDC089913. The sequence continues at coordinate 32,639 of NZ_JBIVGI010000005.1, forward strand.
GGCGCCGTAGTGGCCGGCCAGGTCGGCGATCACGTGCACGGTACCGCCGGAGTGGTTGTAGAACGACACCTTGCCGTCCTTCACCGGGACGGTCACCTGGTTGGCGAGGGTCCGTCCGGCCGTCCAGTTGAGGTTGGAGGTGTCCGGGCGCTCCGCGCCGTGCGGGTAGACCCGGAGGTGGCCGTTCTCGGTCGGCCCGGTCACCGTGACGTTCATCGTCACGGCCGTCACCCCGCTCGCCGGGATGCCGGCCACACCCGCGACCTGGAGGTCCACCTGGCCGAAGGCCGGCACGGCCTCGGTGCCGGGGACGCCGACCGCCTCCCGGGTGTCCAGCAGCCGGGTCGGGCCGGCAGGGGTGAAGACGCTGCCGAAGTCGTGGCTCTCGACGGCGCCGCGGTCGCGGTAGCCCTTGCCGGTGCCGGTGTTGCGCACCGTCGGGTCGTCCGCGGGGGCCTGACCGGTCTGGTCCACCGGGAGCATCCCGGGGGCCGTCTCGTCGGCCGAATCGATCGACGCCGACTGCGGGCCGTCCGGGCTGTGCGGCTCGTAGATCTTCGCCACGAAGTCGTGCGCGCCCTGGCCGCTGGCGGCGGTGAACTCGGGCCGGGTCGGGAAGTCCGCGTCGGCCCAGCGGTACGGCGAGCCGCCGCCGCGCGGGTCGACCACGTTGTAGTCGACGGCGGTGCCGGCGGTCGCGGTCGGGGCGACGGCGATGCCGGTGGCCGCGGCGGTGTCGGCGCAGCGATCGGCCTGGGCCCGCGCGGTGTCGACCACGTTGTTCTTGACCACCGCGCCGGCCGAGGCCCCGGCCAGTGCGATGCCCGTGGTGCACTCGGCGAGGACCGTGTTGCTGACGACGACCGTGCCCGGTGCGCCGTCGACCAGGACCGAGGCCGGGGCGGCGTCGGTCGAGACCCTGTTGGTGGTCAGTACCGTCCCGGTGGAGCCGCCGTCGACGGTGATGCCCGGCTTGTCGGAGGTGCCGTTCGCGGCGCCGCGGGCGAAGGTGACCTGGCGGGAGCCGTTGGTGATCCGCAGGGTGTTGTACGCGCCGACGGCGGTGAACTTCACCCGGTTCCCGCCGTCGACCGTGACGCTCGGTGCCGGCGAGTTGGTGAGCACGCCCAGGTTCTCGAACTCGACGAACTCGGCGCCGCGGACGGTGAGGCCGTTCGACGGGCCCTCCACCGAGCCGATCAGCACCGAGTTCTGCGAGTTGACGTCATGGGGCCGACCGCGGAACACGATGGGCGCACCCTGGCGGCCGGAGCGCGTGATCACCAGCTCTTCGGGATAGGTCCCCCAGGCGATCTCGACCGTCTGGCCGGCGGACGCGACGGCCGCGGCGGCCGCCACGGTGCAGAGCGGCCTGGCCTGGGTGCCGCCGGTGGTGTCGCTGCAGCCGGGCGCACGGTCGACGTAGAGCGTTGCGGCGGCGGCGGACGCGCCGCCCGTCGTGACGGCGGGAAGCCCGACCGTCGCGAGCAGCGTCAGGCCGACGGCCAGCGCGGCGCGGGTTCCGGGCGTGCGGGATCCGGGCGTGCGGGATCCGGGCGTGCGGGATCCGGGCGTGCGGGATCTGGGCGTGCGGGATCTGGCGATGTCTTTCGACATGAGAATTCCCCCTGTGAGTCGCGGCCGGAGGCCGCGGTTCCGGCCCTGCTCACCGAGCGGAGGTGGAGGGCGTACGGATCATTCCACAGGGTGGCCGACGCGTCATCAGGCATCTTGCGGCAGCGGCCCCGTACCGAGCGGTAGCTCGGTACGGGGCCGCCGGAGGGTGCGGACCGGGTGACGGTCAGTAGCTCTCGGTCCCGCTGGAGTCGACCACGAAGTGCGCCGGCGCGTCGCTCGCGTTGTACAGCACGACCGAGTTGCCGCTCGGATTGACCGGCACCACGGCCTGGTTGGCGACGGTCTGCCCGGCCTCGAAGTTGAGCGTGGAGGTGTCCGGGACCGGTCCGACGCCGGAGTACGCCGTGAGGTGGCCCGCGGCGCCCGGCTCGGTCACCGTGATGTTCAGGGTCGCCGAGGCCGGGTAGCTCCCGCCGTTCACGAAGACGGTCAGGGAACCCCAGGCCGGGACGGTGCCCGCCGGGCGGTAGTAGGGACGGCCCCAGCTCTGCCGGGTGTCCATGATCCGCGACGGCCCGCCCGGGTAGAACGCGACCCGGCCCTCGGCGCTGTGGTAGCCCGCCAGGTCGGCGATCAGGTGCACGGTGCCGCCGGAACGGTTGTAGAACGACACCTTGCCGTCCTTCACCGGCACCGTCACCAGGTTGGCGACGGTCCGGCCGGCCGTCCAGTTGAGGTTCGAGGTCTCCGGCGCGGCGCCGCCGTGCGGGTAGACCGTCAGATGGCCGTCCTGCTCCGGCTCGGTGACCGTCACGTTCATCGTCACCGCCGTGGCCCCGGTGGCCGGCACCCCGGCCACACCGGCGACCGGCAGCTCCAGCGTGCCGAAGGCCGGCACCGCCTGCGCCGACGGGACCCCGATCGGCGCCCGGGTGTCCAGCAGCCGGGTCGGGCCCTGCTGGTGGAAGAGGTCACCCTTCGGGCTGTAGTAGCCCGCCAGGTCCGCGATCAGGTGCACCGTGCCGCCCGAGTGGTTCCAGAACGACACCTTGCCGTCCTTCACCGGCACCGTCACCTGGTTCGGCACCGTCCGGCCGCCCGTCCAGTTGAGGGTGGAGACGCCCGGCCGGTCCTGGCCGTGCGGGTACACCGTCAGGTCGCCGTCCTGGGTGGGGTCGGTGGCCGTCACGGTCAGCGTCACCGCGGTGACACCGGTCGCCGGGACCCCGGCCACCCCCGTGACCGGCAGGTCGAGCGTGCCCCCGGCCGGAACCGCCTGCGTGGACGGGACCCCGATCGCCTCCCGGGTGTCCAGCAGCCGCACCGGGCCCGCCGGCGTGTACGCGCTGCCCACGGTCAGGTACTCCTGCGCGCCCCGGTCCCGGGTGCCGCCGCCGGTACCGGTGTTGGGCAGCGTCGGGTCGTCCACCTGGGCCTTGCCCTGGCGGTCGGTGGGGAGCATGCCGGGGGCGTTCTCGTCGGCCGAGTCGATCAGGTGGTTGACCGGCCGGTCCGGCCCGCGCCAGAAGGTCGTGGGCGAGACGAAGTCGTGCGCGCCCTGGCCGCTGGCCGCCGTGAACGACGGCTGGTCGGCGTAGTCGGCGCCGGCCCACCGGTAGGGCGTGCCGCCGCTGCGCGAGTCGACGACGTTGTAGTCCGCCTTCGTCCCGGCGACGGCGCTCGCGGCGACCGTGATGCCGGTCGCCATGTAGCTCCAGGTGTCGCACGGCGAATCGATGTCGCGCCCCGCGTTCACGGCGTTGTTCTCGACCGTGGCACCGCCCGAGGCTCCCGTCAGCACGATGCCCGGGGAGCAGGAGCCGAGGGTGCTGTTGGCGACCACCACGGTGTTCGGTGCCCCGTCGACCAGGACGGCCGGGTGGTCCTCGCCGGCGCTGGAGACGACGTAGTTGGTACTGACGACGGTCCCGGTCGAACCGCCGTCGACCGTGACGGCCGCGCCCTGCGCACCCCAGAGGCCGGCCCGGGCGTAACGCACCCGCTCGGAGCCGCCGGTGATCCGCACGCCGGTGCCGCCGGTGCCGCTGACCCCGGTGAAGGAGACGTCCCGCGCCCCGTCGGCCAGCACGACCGGCCGTCCGGCGGCCGCGTCGACCTCCAGGTACTCGAACACGACGTAGCGGGCGCCCCGGACGGTGAGGCCGCCCCCGGGGTGGGCGGAGGACCCGATCACGGCGCTGCCGCCGTACCCCGGCTCGTACGGCGACGGGCCGCGGAAGGTGATCGGCGCCCCGGCCGTACCGGAGCGGGTGACCGTCAGATCGGTCTCCTCGTACTGGCCCCTGGCGATCTCGACCGTCTGCCCCGGCCCGGCCACCGCCGCCGCGGCGGCGATGTGGCAGTAGGGGACGCTCCTGGTGCCGGGACCGCCGTCGGCGCAGCCGGCCGCGGTGTTGTCGACGTAGAGCGTGGTGACGGCGGCCTGCGCGCCGCCCGCGGCGACGGCCGGGAGGCCGAGCGTCCCGAGCAGCGTCGCGCCGACGGCCAGCGCGGTGCGGGCTCTGGTTCCGGTGCTGGTTCCGGTGCTGGTTCTGGTGCGAAGTCTGGGCATGGAGTTCCCCCTGACGGACCTGTGGTCCGGTGCCGTGTCCTGCCCTCCGACCCCGGTCGGCCCCGGAGGACGCACGGATAATGCCACAGTCGGGCGCCCCCGAACCACGCGGGCCCGTGCTCCGCCCGGACACCCCGTCACGCGGCGGCCCCGGCACCGAGCACGGATGCTCGGCGCCGGGGCCGCGGGGTGGGGCGAGGTGGGACCGGTCAGGGTCGGTACGTGCCGTAGCGGTCGACCACGATGTGCACCGGGGCGCCACTGGCGTTGAAGAACGTCGTCACGCTGCTGCCCTGCTTCGTCGGGACCACGACCTGGTTGGCGACCGTGTCGCCGGGGCCGAAGTTGAGGGCGGACGTGTCGGGGCGCGGGCTGGTCTGCGGGTACACCTTGAGGTGCCCTTCGGCGCCCGGCCCGGTCACCGTGACGTTCAGGGTCGTCGCGGACTCGGAGCTGCCCCAGGACGCGTCGACGGTCAGGGTGCCCCAGGCCGGAACGACACCCTCGTTGCGGTACTGCGGGCGGCCCCAGGACTTCCGGGTGTCCATGATCCGGGCCGGCCCGTACGGGTAGAAGGCCGCGCCGCCGTCGGCGCTGTAGTGGCCCGCCAGGTCCGCGATCACCTGCACCGTCCCGCCGGAGTGGTTGTAGAACGACACCTTGCCGTCCTTCACCGGCACCGTCACCAGGCCGGCGACGGTCCGGCCCGCCGTCCAGTTCAGGTTCGAGGTGCCCGGCACCGGGTCGCCGTGCGGGTGGACCGTCAGATGGCCGTCCTGCTCGGGCTCGGTGACCGTCACGTTCATCGTCACCGCCGTGACCCCGGTGGCCGGCACCCCGGCCACGCCCGCGACCGGCAGCTCCAGCGTGCCGAAGGCCGGCACCGCCCGGGCCTGCGGCACCCCGACCGGCCCCCGGGTGTCCAGCACCCGGACCGGCTCCTGCGCGTGGAAGAGGGCGCCCGTGGCGCTGTAGTAGCCGACCAGGTCGGCGATCACGTGCACCGTCCCGCCGGAGTGGTTGTCGAACGACACCTTGCCGTCCTTCACCGCCACCGTCACCTGGTTCGGCACCGTCCGGCCCGCCGCCCAGTTCAGGGTGGAGGTGGTCTCCGCCTCGCCGAGCAGCGAGGAGGGGTTCGTCCACACGTAGCCGAACGGGCGCACCAGGAGGTTGCCGTCCTGCGTCGGATCGGTCGCGGTGACGGTCATCGTCACCGCCGTCACACCCTCCAGCGGCACCCCGGCCACCCCCGTGACCGGCAGGTCGACCGTCCCCCACGGTGCCACGGCCAGCGCCGACGGGACCCCGGTCCCCTCCCGGGTGTCCAGCAGCCGCACCGGGCCGACCGGCGTGTAGCCGCTGCCGGTGGCGGCTGCCGCCGACCGGTCCTGCACCGTGCTGTCGGCCTGGAGCGGGCCGGACGCGGCGTGCGCGCCGACCGTGCCGACGACCGGCAGGCCGACCGTGCCCAGCAGTGTCGCGCCGACGGCCAGCGCGGTACGAAGCTTGTACATTTCAAATCCCCCCGACAGGCCGATGGCCTGACTATGCATCAATTCTCCGTGCCCGGAAGGGCCGAGAACGAACGGACACCTCCAGGGACGGCCCTCGCCCCGTCGTGGTTGCACCGCTCGGAAGATCGGGACGCCGGACCTTCCGGCGCCCCGATCGCGGGCCCCCTACCGGCCCGGACGGACCGTGATGTCGGTGATCTCGGCGTCCCGGGAGGCGTCCAGCGCCGCCAGCACCGCCTTCGCCACCGACTCCGGTTCGATCCACTGGCCGGCGTCGTACTCCTTGCCCTCCTGCTGGTGCACCTTGACCTGCATCGCGGTGGCGGTGCGGCCCGGGTAGACCGAGGTGACCCGTACGCCGTTGCCGTGCTCCTCCAGCCGCAGCGAGTCGGCGAGGGCCTTCAGCCCGTGCTTGCTGGCCGCGTACGCCGACCAGTCGGCGCTCGCCCGCAGCCCGGCACCGGAGTTGACGAACACCACGTGGCCCTTGGCCAGCCGCACCGAGGGCAGCAGCAGCCGGGTCAGCTCGGCGGGGGCGACCAGGTTGACGTTCAGGGTGTCCTGCCAGGCCTTGACCGGCAGCTCGCCGACCGGGGCCAGCTCGACCGTGCCCGCCACGTGCAGCAGCGAGTCCAGCTCGACCGGCGGCGTCTGGTGCCCGAGGGCCCAGGAGAGCTTCGCCGGGTCCGCGAGGTCGCCGACCAGGGTGCGGGCGCCGGGGAAGCGCTCGCGCAGCTCGGCGGCCCGGCGGGCGTCGCGGGCCAGCAGCCAGAGCTCGTCCCCGCGCTCGGCGAGACGGGCGGCGAGGACGGCGCCGATGCCGGAGCCGGCACCGGTGATCAGATGAGAGGCCATGACCGTGATCCTCTCAGCCCTTGAGCTGTTCGAAGACCTGGGCCGGGGTGTCGGCGAAGGTGATCAGCTCGGGCAGCGGACGGGGCAGGAAGCCCTCGGTGTCCATCCGCTCCAGTTGCGTGCGCAGCCCCGCGTAGAAACCCTCGGTGTCCAGCACCACCACCGGCTTGTCGTGCAGCGCGTGCTTCTTCAGCTCCAGCACCTCGGTGACCTCGTCCAGGGTGCCCAAGCCGCCGACCAGGACGACGACCGCGTCCGCGCGCGCCAGCAGCTTCGCCTTGCGCTCGGCGAGGTCGGCGGTGGTGATCAGCTCGTCGGCCCCGTCGTACGCCTTGTGCTTCAGGAACTCGACCGAGATCCCGACCAGCCGGCCCCCGGCGTCCTTCACCCCGTCGGCGAGCAGGCCCATCAGCCCGGCGTTGGAGCCGCCCCACACCAGTGTGTGCCCGCCCTCCCCGAGCAGACGGGCGAATTCGGCGGCGGGAAGGGAGTAGCGGTCGTCGAGCGAGTACGCGGAGCAGAAAACGGTGATGTTCATAGTGCTCCCGGTCTATCACGCCGCCCCGCCCCCGCTCACCGCCATTACTCCCCGGAGCGGTCCTCGTACGGCACCAGCGCCGCGAGCCCCAGGGTGAAGCCGAACGGCTCCGGGATGCAGATCCCCTCGCCGAACTTCCGGTCGCTGCGGGTGTGGTAGCGGTCGTGGTCGGGCTCGGAGAACAGCGTCACCGTCCGCTCGCGCGGGTCCACGATCAGGTAGAGCGGGATCCGCATCACGGCGTAGTCGTGCAGCTTGTCCATCCAGTCGTTGCCCGGACTGGATGGCGAAACAACCTCGACCGCGATCAACGCCTCGGCAGCGGGGGCGCGGTTACCCGGCGCCGACAGCACCTCCACCGGCAGGTAGGTGAGGTCCGGACCGCGCCCCGCCGAACCGTCGGGAGCGACGATCACCGCGCGTTCGGTCGGCACGTACCCCTCGGGTTCGTGCTGCTCGAACTGCCGCCGCACCTGGGCGAGGTTGAGCTGGTGCAGGTTCGACGGCGCCGCCTGGACGACGAGCGCGTCGCCGGACCACTCGATCCGGACGCCGTCCGGCGCGGTCCGCTCCAGTTCCTCGACGAAGGAGCGGTGCTGCTCGTAGAAGCCCATGCCGTCCCTCCTCGGTACCTCGGTCGTGTCCGCCAACCACTAGCCAAGCAGATACCGGCCGCCATGGGCCGCGTACGGGCAACGGCGGCTCCCGGGCTCAGGCGTTGACGGCCGGGCGGTGCGTCGTCGCGATGGTGGCGGAGCCGACGACGCGGGTGCCGTCGTAGAGGACGACGGCCTGGCCGGGGGCGATGCCGCGGGCGGGGGTGTCGAGCTCGACGCGGAGGGTGTCGCCGGTGACCGAGGCGCTGACCGGGACCTCCTCGCCGTGGGCGCGCAGCTGGGCGGTGTAGCGGCCGTCGGCGAGCGGCTCGGTGCCGCACCAGCGCGGGCGGATGGCCGTGAGGCCGGTGACGTCGAGGCCCTCGACCGGGCCGACGGTGACGGTGTTGTTCACCGGGGAGATGTCCAGCACGTAGCGCGGCTTGCCGTCGGCGGCCGGGCGGCCGATCCGCAGGCCCTTGCGCTGGCCGATGGTGAAGCCGTAGGCGCCGTCGTGCTCGCCGAGCTTGGTGCCGTCGACGTCCAGGATGTCGCCGGTGGCGGTGCCGAGGTGCTGGGCCAGGAAGCCCTGGGTGTCGCCGTCGGCGATGAAGCAGATGTCGTGCGAGTCGGGCTTCTTGGCGACGGCCAGGCCGCGCCGCTCGGCCTCCTCGCGGATGACGTCCTTGGTGGTGTCGCCGAGCGGGAAGAGGGAGTGGGCGAGCTGGTCGGCGTCGAGCACGCCGAGCACGTAGGACTGGTCCTTGGCCGCGTCGACGGCCCGGTGCAGTTCGCGGGAGCCGTCCGCCAGGTCGACGATCCGGGCGTAGTGGCCGGTGCAGACGGCGTCGAAGCCGAGGGCGATCGCCTTGTCCAGCAGCGCCGCGAACTTGATCTTCTCGTTGCAGCGCAGGCACGGATTGGGGGTGCGCCCGGCCGCGTACTCGGCCACGAAGTCGTCGATGACGTCCTCGCGGAAGCGCTCGGCGAGGTCCCAGACGTAGAACGGGATGCCGATCACGTCGGCCGCGCGGCGGGCGTCCCGGGAGTCCTCGAGGGTGCAGCAGCCGCGCGCGCCGGTGCGGAAGGACTGCGGGTTGCTGGACAGCGCCAGGTGCACGCCGGTCACCTCGTGGCCGGCCTCGACGGCGCGGGCGGCGGCGACGGCGGAGTCCACCCCGCCGGACATCGCGGCGAGCACACGCAGGCGGCCGGTGGTGGACGGAGCGGTGGGGGCACCCGGGAAGTCAGTCATGATGACAACAAGCGTACGTGGTGCCGCCCGGCATTCCGCCGGGACTTCTCCCCCGGGGCGGGCTCAGCGCCGGACGGCCGCGAGACCGGCGTTGCGGGCGCGCTGGACGGCCGGGGCGATGGCCTCCGCGAGGGCGGTGACGTCCTCGCGGGTGGACGTGTGGCCGAGCGAGAACCGCAGCGAGGCCCGGGCGAGCAGCGGGTCGACGCCCATCGCCAGCAGCACGTGGCTGGGCTGCGGGACGCCGGCCGAGCAGGCCGAGCCGGTGGAGCACTCGATGCCGCGGGCGTCGAGCAGCATCAGCAGCGCGTCGCCCTCGCAGCCGGGGAAGGAGAAGTGCGCGTTGGCGGGCAGCCGTCCCTCCCCCGCCGGGTCGCCGTTGAGCACCGCGTCGGGGACGGCGGCGAGCACGGTCGCGACCAGTTCGTCCCGCAGCGCGCCGAGGGCCAGGGCGTGCTCCTCGCGGCGTTCGACGGCGATGGCCGCGGCGGCCGCGAACCCGGCGGCGGCGGGTGCGTCGAGGGTGCCGGAGCGGACGTCGCGCTCCTGGCCGCCGCCGTGCAGCAGCGGGACGGGCGTGGCACCGCGCGACAGCAGCAGCGCGCCGATGCCGAACGGGCCGCCGATCTTGTGGCCGGTGACGGTGAGCGCGGTGAGCCCGGAACCGGCGAAGGAGACCGGCACCTGGCCGAGCGCCTGCACCGCGTCGGCGTGCATCGGGATGCCGTACTCCGAGGCGACGGCGGCGAGTTCGGCGACCGGCTGGACGGTGCCGACCTCGTTGTTGGCCCACATGACGGTGACCAGGGCCACCGAGGCGGGGTCGCGTTCGATCGCCTCGCGCAGCGCCGCCGGGTGCACCCGACCGAGCGCGTCCACCGGCAGGTAGTCGACCGTGGCGCCCTCGTGCTCGGCGAGCCAGTGCACCGCGTCCAGCACCGCGTGGTGCTCGACGGGGCTGCACAGCACCCGGGTGCGGGCCGGGTCGGCGCCGCGGCGGGCCCAGTACAGGCCCTTGACCGCCAGGTTGTCGGACTCGGTGCCGCCGCCGGTGAGCACGATCTCGCTGGGCCGGGCGCCGAGCGACTCGGCGAGCGACTCGCGGGCCTCCTCGACCACCCGGCGGGCCCGGCGGCCGGCCGCGTGCAGGGAGGAGGCGTTGCCGACGACCCCCAGGTGCGCCGTCATCGCGGCGATCGCCTCGGGCAGCATCGGCGTGGTCGCCGCATGGTCCAGGTATGGCATAACCATGCGATTGTAGTGGCCCTCCGGCCTGCACCGGACCGGCGTACCCGGCACGGCCGGGCGCACCGCACCGATCCGGCCACCGGACGGCGGTCACCGGGCCGGTGCCCCTCCGGGCAGCCCAGGTACGGGACGCGGCCCCCGAACGGTTAGCCTGACGGCCATCGCCGCGCGGCCCGACGGCCACCGGCAGGCGGTCCGACCGCCACCGGCAGGCGGCCCGACGGCCACCGGCGAGCGGCCCCACGGCCACCAGCAGGCGGCCCGACCGCCACCACCACCCGGCGCGAAGGCCCCTGCCCCGCGGCCCGGCCGGAACCAGGAACGGGGAGCACCATGTCGCAGTCGGTCGATCGGGCGCTGACCCTGCTCGGCTCGCTCGGCGACGGACCGGTGACCCTGGACCAGGCCGCCGCCTCGATCGGGGTGCACAAGTCCACCGCGCTGCGGCTGCTGCGCACCCTGGAGGAGCACGGCTTCGTGCACCGGCTGTCCGACCGCCGTTACCGGGTGGGCGGCCGGGTGCTGTCGCTGGCCCAGCGGGCGCTCCAGGAGATCGACGTCCGGCAGGTCGCCGCCCCCTACCTGGCCGCGCTGAACGAGCGCTGCGGCTGTACCGTGCGGCTGGCGGTGCTGGAGGACGACGAGGTGCTGTACCTGGACGAGCTGGCCGGCCGCTGGAGCACCGACCCTGGCCGGCCGACCCGGATCGGGCGCCGGGTGCCGGCCGCCGGGACGGCGGTGGGCCGGGTACTGCTGGCCGGACTCCCGCCGGACGGCCCGGCGGCGGACGGCCTGGCCGAGGACCTGGCGGCGGTGCGCCGCCGGGGCTGGGCGGCCGAGTCGGCCGAGGACCGGGAGGCGGTCACCTGTGTGGCGGCGCCGGTGGCGGGCAGCGACGGGCGGGCGGTCGCGGCCTGCGCGATCTCGGCGCCGGTCGGCCGGATGACGCCGGCCGAGCTGCTGCGGCTGGTCCCGGAGCTGCTCTGCACCGCGGAGGCGGTCTCGCTGGCGTACGGCGGCTCGCCTACTCCTCGCTGGTGCGAGAACCGTTGCGGTGCCAGGCCCGCGGCGCGCGCCAGCCGTACTTGAGCGCGAGCATCCGCAGGCCGAACGCGGTCAGCGCGGCGGCGGTGCCGGTCGCGGCGGTGAGGCTGTCGAGGGCGATCAGCACGGCGACCAGCGCGGCGCCGACGAGGGCCGGCACGGCGTAGATCTCCCGGTCCCAGCGCAGCAGCGAGGGGAGTTCGCCGGCCAGGACGTCGCGCATCACCCCGCCGCCGGCGGCGGTCACCATGCCGAGGGCGACCGCGGAGACCGCGCCGAGCCCGTAGTCGTGCGCCTTGGCGGTGCCGGTGACGCAGAACAGGCCGAGGCCGAGCGCGTCGAGGGTCTGCACGGCGCGGTTGATCCGCTCGACCTCGGGGTGCAGGAAGAAGACCACCAGTCCGGCGAGCAGCGGGGTGACGAAGTAGCCGAGGTTGCTGAACGCGGCGACCGGGGTGGCGCCGATGACGAGGTCGCGCATCACTCCGCCGCCGAGCGCGGTGACCTCGGCGAGGACGGCGATGCCGAAGATGTCCATGTTCTTGCGAACGGCGAGCAGCCCTCCGGAGAGGGCGAAGACGAAGATACCGACGAGGTCCAGCGACTGCTGCACGTCGGAGGGGAAGATCTGCGAGGTCACCGCACCAGTGTGACCCGGCCAGGCCTCCCCTCCGACCGCGCGGTCAGGCGGAGGCCGCCGCAGCGTCCGCGGTGACGGCGTTCTCCGGGAAGTGGCAGGCCACCTGGTGGCCGGCCGTCGCCGCGACGAGCGGCGGCTCCTGGCTCGCGCAGATCTCCTGGGCCTTCCAGCAGCGGGTGCGGAAGCGGCAGCCGCTGGGCGGGTTGATCGGCGAGGGCACGTCGCCCTTGAGCAGGATCCGCTCGCGCCCGGCGCTGTGGCGCCGGCGCGGGTCGGGCACCGGGACGGCCGACATCAGTGCGGTGGTGTACGGGTGCATCGGCCGGCTGTAGAGCGAGTCCCGGTCGGCGATCTCGACGATCTTGCCGAGGTACATCACGGCGACCCGGTCGGAGACGTGCCGGACCACCGAGAGGTCGTGCGCGATGATCAGGTAGGTCAGGCCGAGCTCGCGCTGGAGGTCGTCGAGCAGGTTGACCACCTGGGCCTGGATGGAGACGTCCAGGGCCGAGACCGGCTCGTCGGCGACGATCATCCGGGGCCGCAGGGCGAGCGCCCGGGCGATGCCGATGCGCTGGCGCTGGCCGCCGGAGAACTCGTGCGGGTAGCGGTTGTAGTGCTCGGGGCTGAGCCCGCACAGCTCCAGCAGCTCCTGCACGGCCTTCTTGGTCCCGCCCTCGGGCTCGGCCTTCTGCAGCCGGAACGGCGCGCCGACGATGGTGCCGACGGTGTGCCGCGGGTTCAGCGAGGAGTACGGGTCCTGGAAGATCATCTGGATGTCGCGGCGCAGCGGCCGCATCGCCCCGACGCCCAGGTGGGTGATGTCGGTGCCCTCGAACTCGATCGTCCCGCCGGTCGGCTCGTCGAGCCGGGTGACCAGCCGGCCCATCGTCGACTTGCCGCAGCCGGACTCGCCGACGACGCCCAGGGTCTCACCGGCGTTGACCGTGAAGTCGATGCCGTCGACCGCCCGGACGGCGCCGGTCTGGCGCCGCAGCAGGCCGCTGTGGATGGGGAAGTGCCGGGTCAGGCCGGTCACCCGGAGCAGCGGCTGCCGGTCCGGGGCGGGCGCCGGCGCGGGGATGGTCGCCGCCTGGGTGTCCGTCATCGGTTCTCTCCAGAAAGGTGGTACGAGTCCGGGCTCACAGCCGGGGCGCGATCTCTTCGGTGAAGATGCGGTGCCGCTCGGAGAGCGCGAGGTGGCAGGCCGCGTGGTGGCCGGGCGCGACCTCGGTGAGCCCCGGGGTCTCCTCGGTGGAGCGCCCGCCGGTCAGTTCCGCGTAGGGGCAGCGCGGGTGGAAGGCGCAGCCGGACGGCACGTTGATCAGGCTGGGCGGGGTGCCCCTGACCGGGACGAGCCGGTCCTGGAGCTCCCGGTCGAGGCGCGGCATCGAGCCCAGCAGGCCCCAGGTGTAGGGGTGTTCGGGCGAGTCGAAGAGGGTCTCGGCCGGACCGCGCTCGACGCACTTGCCGCCGTACATGACGAGGATGTCGTCGGCGAGCTCGGCGACCACCCCGAGGTCGTGGGTGATGATGATGACGGCCGAGCCGAACTCCTCCTGGAGGTCCCGGATGAGGTCCAGGATCTGCGCCTGCACGGTGACGTCCAGGGCGGTGGTGGGCTCGTCGGCGATCAGCAGCGAGGGGTCGTTGACCAGGGCCATGGCGATCATGGCGCGCTGGCGCATGCCGCCGGAGAACTGGTGCGGGTAGTCGTCGACCCGGCGGTCGGGCTGCGGGATGCCGACCCGGTCGAGCATCTCGACGGCGCGGGCGCGGGCCTGCTTCTTGGTCGCCTGCGGGTGGTGCACCCGGTAGGCCTCGACGATCTGCTGCCCCACCGTGTAGTAGGGGTGCATCGCGGTCAGCGGGTCCTGGAAGATCATCGCCATCTGCCGGCCGCGCAGCTCCCGGACCCGGTCCGGGCCGGCCGCGACGAGGTCCTCGCCGTCGAGCCGGATCTCGCCGGTGATCCGGGCCCGCTTGGAGCGGTGCAGGCCCATGATGCCGAGCGAGGTGACGGACTTGCCGGAGCCGGACTCGCCGACGATGCCGAGGGTGCGGCCCTTGGCGAGGTCGAAGCTGACCCCGTCGACGGAGCGGACCAGGCCGTCGTCGGTGTCGAAGTGGATCCGCAGGTCCCGGACGGAGAGGTACGGGTCCCCTCCGGCCGGGGCGGCCGCGCGGGCGGCCGGGGTCTTCTGGAGCTCGGTCACGACAGCCTCACCCGGGGGTCGACAGCGGCGTACAGGAGGTCAACCACGAGGTTGCAGAGGACGATGAAGAACGCGGCGAGCAGCGTGGTGCCGAGGATCTTCGGCAGGTCGTTGTCGGAGATCGCCTGGACGGCGAACTGGCCGACGCCCTGGAGCGAGAAGACCTGCTCGGTGATCAGCGCACCGCCGAGCAGCAGACCGAGGTCCATGCCGAAGATGGTGACGATCGGGGTGAGCGCGGCGCGCAGTCCGTGCCGGGTGACGACCTTGCGCTCGGCCAGGCCCTTGGCCCGGGCGGTGCGGATGTAGTCCTCGCTCATCGTCTCCAGCATTCCGGCGCGGGTGAGCCGGGCGTAGAGCGCGGAGTAGAGGAAGGCCAGCGAGATCCAGGGCAGGATCAGGTTGCGGGCCCACATCAGCGGGTCGTCGGTGAAGTTGACGTACTGCAGGTTGTCCAGGATCGGCCACTCGTAGCTGAACACCGTGAGCAGCAGCGCGCCGGTGAAGAAGACCGGCAGCGAGACGCCGGCGAGGGCGATGCCCATCGAGATCCGGTCGAAGATCGAGCGCGGCCGGAGGGCGGAGACGACGCCGGTGGCGACGCCGGAGACCAGCCAGAGCGTGGCCGCGCCGATGGCGAGCGACAGCGTGACCGGGATCCGCTTGGACAGTTCGGGCCAGACCTCCAGGTGGTTCTTGAAGGAGTAGCCGAAGCAGGGCACGTGGCAGGTGGCCGGTTCCGGGCCGAACTTGTATTCGGCGCCGCTGACCAGCCCCTTGAGGAAGTTCCAGTACTGGGTGTACAGCGGCTGGTCGAGGCCGAGGTTCTTCTTGACCGCCGCGATCGCGTCGGGAGAGGGGTTCTTCCCGATGTACTGGGTGGCCAGCTGGTCGACCGTCTCGCCGGCGAGGCGCGGGAGCAGGAAGAAGATCGCGAAGGTGACCGCGCTGACGACCAGCAGCAGCACCGCGGCGGCGAGGATCCTGCGGATGATGTAGGCAAACACAGTTGGTCGGCTCCGGCCGCCCGCCGCCGTCCGGGATCCTCCGGACGGCGGCGGGCTCTGCCGCTGCCTTCACCTGCCTTCAGGGATGCAGAGCCAGGCTCTTACTTGGTGCCGATGTTCAGGTAGTCGTACTCACCCGAGAAGGCCGGCGTGGACGCGAGGTTGGTGGCGTTGTCCGGGCGGTACAGGAAGACCTTGAAGTCGGTCAGCGGGACGTAGACCGCGGCCTCCATGACCTTCTTGTCGATGTCGCCGTAGATCTTCTCGCGGGCCGCCCGGTCCGGGTTGGTGGCGGCGTCGTCGAGCAGCTTGTTGACCGCGGGGTCGTTCAGCGAGGCCAGGTTGCTGTTGCCGGAGGCCTTGATCGCGCGGCCGTCGACGATCTGCTGCAGGAAGCCGTAGCCGGTCGGCCAGTCGGCGCCCCACTGCATCATCATCAGACCGATGTTGTGCTCCTTGGCGAACTTCGGAGCGCCGGCGCTGTCGGCCAGGTACTTGCCCTGCGGGAACTGCTGGATCTCGGCGTTGATGCCGACCTTCTTCAGCGCGGCCTGGATCGAGGTGGCCGCGGCGACCTCGGTGGCGCGCTCGGTGCGGGCCGAGAGCACGGTGGTGATGCTGTCCTTGCCGCAGGCCTTCAGAGCGGCCTTGGCCTTGGCCTCGTCGCCCTTGTTGTCCTTGGTCTCCCAGACGTTGAAGTCCTGGTGGCCCGGGATGTCGGGCGGGAGCACGGTGTTGGCGACCTGGCCGCGGACGGGGCCGCCGAGCGCGGTCTGCACCGAGACCTTGTCGACCGCGTACTGGACGGCCTTGCGGCACTCGATGTTGTCGAACGGCGCGACATCGGTGTTGATGGCCATGTAGACCAGACGGCCGCCGTAGGCGTTGTCGGTGTTGGCCTTCAGCTTCGGGTTCTGCAGGATCTGCGCCTGGGTCTGCGGGTCGACACCGCCACCCACCAGGTCGACCTGGGCGTTGCCGGCCAGCAGGTCCTTGTCGATGGTGGCCTGGTCGATGTTCATCCGGAGCACGATCTTGTCCGGCAGCTGCTTGCGGATCGGGTCCGTGCTCGGGTCCCAGTTGGTGTTCGGGACCAGGACGGCCTGCTTGCCGTCCTCGTAGGACTCGAACTTGAAGGAGCCGGAGGAGACGATCTTCTTGACGTACTCGGCGCCGGTGTCCTTGGCCTGCGGGACCGGGACCGTCTGCGGGGCGCTGACCAGGTAGTCGAAGTCGGCGAAGGCGTGCGTCAGGTGGAAGACGATGGTGGTGTCGTCCGGGGTCTCGATCGACTTCAGGTCGCCGGTCTTGTCCTTGTACGGACCCTCGTACGGCGTGGGGTTGTCGACCAGCAGCTCCTTGAAGTACGTCGGGCCGTTGGAGTTCACGTCCGGCGCGAAGTTGGAGCGCTCGACGGCGTACTTGACGTCCTTCGAGGTGATCGGGGTGCCGTCGTCGTACTTCAGGCCCTTGCGCAGCTTGTACGTCCAGCTCAGGCCGTCGGCGCTGACCTGGCCGAGCGACTCGGCGAGGTCCGGGACGAGCTTGTTGCCCGCCTCGCCGGCGCCCGGCTGGAAGGTGGTGAGCGGACGGCCGTACAGGCGCGAGAAGTTGTAGATGTACGCGTAGTACGTGTTGCCGGGGTCGAGCGAGTCGGGGGTGCCCTTCATCTCGAAGGTCACCGTCCCGCCCTTCTTGTCGGAGGCGTTGACGATGCCCTTGGTGGCCGCGTTGGCACCGGAGCCGCCGGCGGCGTCGGTGGCGGAGCCGGAGGCGGTGGACTTGGCATCGCTGCTCTTCGTGCCGGACGAGCAGCCGGTGACGACCAGGACCGCGGCAGCGGCCGCGGCGGTCAGCGCGACGGTACGGGACCTACGCATGGGTGAGATCAACCCCTTGAGGAAGTGTTGGCCGAACGAGGGATCCTGACGCGGCGTCAGTTGCTCTTGGGATCGAGGGCGTCACGCAGCCCGTCGCCGAGCAGGTTGAAGGCGAGTACGGTGACGAAGATCGCCACACCGGGGACCACCATGTACTGGGGGTCCACCTGGTAGTACCGGATCGCGTCCTGGAGCATGCCGCCCCAGGAGGCCTGCGGGGGCTGGATGCCCACGCCGAGGAAGCTCAGCCCGGCCTCGAAGAGGATGTTGGTCGGGATCAGCAGGGTCGAGTAGACCAGGATCGGACCGACCAGGTTGGGCAGCAGCTCCTTGAAGAGGATGAACGGCCCGCGGGCGCCCAGGCTCCGGGCCGCGTAGACGAACTCGCGCTCGCGCAGCGAGAGGGTCTGTCCGCGCACGATCCGGCCCATGTAGGGCCAGTTGAAGAAGCCGATCACGAAGATCAGCACCATGATGTGCAGCGGGAGGCCGTGCAGGCCGAACGCGCCGCCCTGCAGCGAGGTCGAGATCGCGATCGCGAACAGCAGCAGCGGGAAGGCGAGGAAGACGTCCATCACCCGGCTGATCAGGGTGTCCACCCAGCCGCCGTAGTAGCCGGCCATGATGCCGAGCACGGTGCCGATGGTGTTGGACAGCACGGTCGCGCCGAAGGCGACCAGCAGGGAGACCCAGGAACCCTCGATGACGCGGGTCAGCAGGTCACGGCCCTGCAGCGGGTCGACGCCGAGCGGGTGGTCCCAGCTCATGCCGCCCCAGTCGCCGAACGGCAGACCGCCGAGGTCGGCGTCCAGGAGGTCCTGGTTGAGGGCGTCGGGGTCGAGGCCGAAGGCCGATTCGATCGGCTTGGCCAGCACGGCGAGCAGGATCAGCAGGATCACCACGACGCCGCCGGCGACGGCGGCCTTGTCCCGCTTGAAGCGGGTCCAGGCGATCCGGCCGAGCGAGCGGCCCTCGATCTTCTTGGCCGGGCTCGCGGCGGCGTCTGCCTCCGGTGTGCTGCCGGCGGTCTTGATGGGTGCGGTCATGGTCAGTTCGGTCCCCTCGCCGACGGTGGCCGGCCCACGGGTGCCGGGCACCGGGATCGGCGGCGCGGCTGGTGCGGACGTGCTTGGGTGCGGACGTGCGGAAGTGCAGGAGCGGAGTCTTTCCAGCGGTACGACTGGCTCAGTACTGCTGCCACGCGGGATGGGCGTCACGTGGATCATGCGGTCCGCCAGCGCGTTCGCCCTTGTGGGACGCCAACCACGCGCGGCGGGCTGTTGCAGAACTCTCTGCCATCCGAACTGGCTTACGCCAGCCCTGACCACCGACAGATGCCCAACTGTGATCTGTGTGCATGCACCTCCACGACCATCGGCATATCCCTCTTCACACAGCTGTAACAGCCATGTCAAGATGTGTTCCATCCGGTTCGGGGAGAACGTCCGAAAAAACGCCGAAACCGGCCTGACAGAGTGTCAAGCCGGTTTCGTGGGGCCGGATTCGGTGACTCCTCCCCGATCAGCGACCGGGGTAGCCGGGCCACGGCTGCTGTGGCGGAGGCTGCTGCCCCGGCCAGGCCGGAGCCGACGGCCGGGTGCCGTAACCGAAGCCCTGCCCCTGGGCGGGGCCCTGCTGCGAGGCGTACGGCGGCGGGGGCACCGGCGGGTACGGGCCGGTCTGCGGACGGCCGTGACCGGCCGCCTCCCGGTCGTAGAACGGGCGCGCGTGCGCCCGCATCCACAGCGCCACCGGGTCGAACTCGTCCGCCATCGCGACCGTCGAGACCGCCAGACCCTCCGGCGCGACCGCGATCGCCCGCTGCATCAGCGCCCGCACCGCCTCCACCGTGGGCGGCGAGCTCTCGTACAGCTCGAGACCGATGGCGAGGTACGGCTCGCCCACCGACGGCCGCACCCAGGCCCGGCGCAGCGCCCGCACCGCCCGCACCTCGGCCGCCTGCCGCTCCAGCAGCGCGAAGAACTGCTGGGCCGGCACCTGCGGCTCGCTCAGCTTCAGCGGACCGGCCGGCAGCCGGTCCAGGCCCGCCGCCACCCGGCGCAGGTCCGCCCACGGCACCCCGACCCCGCCGCCCGGGGCGTGCGGGTTCAGCCACAGCCCCCAGCGGGTCCGGTACAGCGACGCCGCGATCTCCCGGCCGGAGATCACCTCGTGCGCCCGCGCCCAGCCGGACGCCGCCAGCTGCTCGGGCGAGGTGACGGCCGGCGCGTAACCGTGGCCGCTGATCTCCATGTTCCCGTACTGGGCGTCGGCGCTGCCCGGCGTCCCGTGCCACAGCAGCATCCAGACCCGGCCCTCGGCGAGCGCGTTCAGCATCGTCTCGTAGGCCTCGTAGCGCTCCGGCGCCACCTCGCGCAGGGCGCGTTCCAGCGCGCCCGGATCCGGGCGTCCGGTGGGCGCCTGGCCCCAGGGCCCCGGTGCACCGCCAGCTACCGATCCCGCACTCATGCGCCCACCTCGTTGCGCCTCTTCGTTCCTCGTCCGTCACCGGCGGCCCGGCGGCCGTCAGCACGCACCTTATGGGGCACCGTCGGCCACCGCCACGCCGACGTGCCAGGGCCCCCGCCGCTCCCCCGCCCGTGCCCGGCCCGACAGGCGCCGGACGAACGGCCGG
Source organism: Kitasatospora sp. NPDC089913 (assembly GCF_044748625.1). Classification (NCBI taxonomy): domain Bacteria; kingdom Bacillati; phylum Actinomycetota; class Actinomycetes; order Kitasatosporales; family Streptomycetaceae; genus Kitasatospora; species Kitasatospora sp. NPDC089913. The sequence continues at coordinate 52,220 of NZ_JBIVGI010000005.1, forward strand.
GGACCGGCTCAGCCCCGCACGTGGAAGGGCGCGACCCGGTTCACCATCCACTCGACCACCGGATCGTCCGCGAGGTCGAGCAGTACGAGATGGACGCCACCGGGCAGCGGCGCGGTTCCCAGCGCGCGCCCCAGCGCCTCGTTCACCGCCCCCGGGTCGGCCGGGGCCGCCGGGTCCAGCTGGACGCCCACGAACATCACGGTCGGCTCGCCCTCGACGCTGGCCAGCGCCCGCCGGGCGGTCAGCACCCCGGGCAGCAGTGCCAGTTCGGCCCGGCAGGCGGCCAGGAACAGCTCCGGGTCCTCGCCCGGCACCGGCTCGCGCAGCGCCACCCGGCCCCCGGACGGCGCGTCCTGGGCGGCCTCCCAGCGGTCCTCGCGCGGCCCGCGGCGCAGCTCGGCCACGCCCTCCGGCGGGACCGGGATGCCCACCGGGGCCTCGGGGTTGACGGCGATGCCGACGCCCAGCGGCAGGCCGCGGGCGAACTCCCAGACCGGGGCGACCGCGAACGCCATCCCCGGCGCCTGCTGGAGCAGCACCTCCTGCGAGGAGAACACCGGGACATAGGGGCCGCCGGCCAGTTCCAGGGTCGGCAGGTCCAGCGCCCGTCCCTGCGGGTCGCCGCCGGACGGCAGCGGGATCCACACCTGGCTGCGCGCCAGCACCTCGATCACCCGCGGGGTCGCGCCCGGGTCGCCGAGCGCAGCGGTGAGCACCTGCTCCAGCTCGTTGGCCGGCCACGCACCGCCGGCCGGCGCCGACCGCGCCCCGCCCCAGCCCTGCTGCTCCTCCGGGTTGCCCATCCGCCCCTGTACCGCCCTCCGCTCGCCGATTCCCGCAGCCTAGCGTCCGGGCGCGGCACGGCGGGACGCGGAACGCGACAGAGAACGGGGAGGGACGTGTGAGGCAGCCCCCTCTCCCGCCATCGGTGCGGACGTGCCATGATGTGCCCGTCTGCGGTGGCATCCACCCAGGCCCTCCAACTCCATACCGGCCGCTCGAACCCGCGCGGGAGAGTCCGGAGTGCCCCGTCCTGGCGGCACAGCCGGCGCCGAAGGAGCAAGTCCTCCCCGGAATCTCTCAGGCCCCCCTACCGCACGGGTTAGGCAGATCTGGAAAGCGGTGCACGGCCCTGCCGTCCGCCCACCCACGGTGCAAGCCGCCATGCTGTCCTCTGACAGGGCAGTGGCCGGTGAAGCTCTCAGGTACGACGACAGATGGGGAGACCCAGCCGCCGCATGCCCGCGCGCAGGGTCCGCCGCCCCCTGCAGGGCCGGTCCCGGCGCGCGCACCCCTGAGTGCCCCGACCGAGGAGTTCCTGGCCATGTCGTCCCTCCGCCTCACCGCGCTCGACGCGCTGCACCGCGCCCTCGGCGCCACCATGACCGACTTCGCCGGCTGGGACATGCCGCTGCGCTACGGCAGCGAGCGCGAGGAGCACCTCGCCGTCCGCACCAGGGCCGGCCTGTTCGACCTGTCCCACATGGGCGAGATCACCGTCACCGGCCCGCAGGCCGGCGAGATGCTGGACCACGCCCTGGTCGGCTTCGTCTCCGCGCTCGGCGTGCTGCGCGCCCGCTACACCATGATCTGCGCCGAGGACGGCGGCATCCTGGACGACCTGATCGTCTACCGCCTGCGCGAGGACGCCTTCCTGGTCGTCGCCAACGCCTCCAACGCCCAGCTGGTGCTGGACGAGCTGATCGCCCGCGCCAAGGGCTTCAACGCCGTCGTCTCCGACGACCGCGACGCCTACGCGCTGATCGCCGTCCAGGGCCCGGAGTCCACCGCGATCCTGGCCGACACCACCGAGGCCGACCTGCCCGGCCTGAAGTACTACGCGATCCTCCCGGCCCAGGTGGCCGGCCGCGACGTGCTGCTCGCCCGCACCGGCTACACCGGCGAGGACGGCTTCGAGATCTTCTGCAACCCGGGCGACGCCGAGCAGATCTGGCAGGCGCTGACCGCCGCCGGCACCGACCGGGGCCTGATCCCCTGCGGCCTGTCCTGCCGCGACACGCTGCGCCTGGAGGCCGGCATGCCGCTGTACGGCCACGAGCTGTCCACCGACCTGACCCCGTTCGACGCCGGCCTCGGCCGGGTGGTGCGCTTCGACAAGACCACCAACGAGGGCGCCTTCGTCGGCCGCAAGGCCCTGGAGCGGGCCGCCGCCGAGGCCGAGGCCAACCCGCCGCGGGTCCTGGTCGGCCTGGTCTCCGAGGGCAAGCGGGTGCCGCGCGCCGAGTACACCGTGGTCTCCACCGACGGCGCCCCGATCGGCCTGATCACCTCCGGCGCGCCCTCCCCCACCCTCGAGAAGCCGATCGCGATGGCCTACGTGGACGCGGCCCACGCCGCCCCGGGCACCACCGTCGCGGTGGACGTGCGCGGCAAGCACGAGCCGGTGCAGGTCGTGGCGCTGCCGTTCTACAAGCGCGCCCGCTGACGCCGCTCCCCCACCTTTCCCTCGCGAGGCTCGTCCGCCCCTCGGGCCGCTTCGTCGTACCCGCTTCCCATCCTGGAGAATGACGCCATGAGCAACCCCCAGCACCTGCAGTACACCGAGGAGCACGAGTGGCTGACCACCGCCGAGGCCGGTGAGGTCGCCACGGTCGGCATCACCAAGCACGCCGCGGACGCCCTCGGCGACATCGTCTACGTGCAGCTGCCCGCGGTCGGCGACACCGTCACCGCCGGTGAGACCTGTGGCGAGCTGGAGTCGACCAAGTCGGTCAGCGACCTGTACTCGCCCGTCACCGGCGAGATCACCGAGGTCAACGAGGCCGTCGCCGACGACAACAGCCTGGTCAACAGCGACCCGTTCGAGGGCGGCTGGCTGTTCAAGGTCCGCGTGGAGTCGACCGGCGCCCTGCTGAGCGCCGACGAGTACACCAAGCTCACCAACCCCTCGGCCTGAGCCACCGCCGGGGCGGCCCGCCCGCGGCGGCCGCCCCGCCCGCCGGCCCTCCTCCCTCTCACTCCCGGGAAGACCCCACCATGACGGTTCTGAACCAGTCCCTGCACGCCCTCGACCCGGAGATCGCCGCCGCGGTCGACGCCGAGCTGCACCGCCAGCAGACCACCCTGGAGATGATCGCCTCCGAGAACTTCGCCCCGGTGGCGGTCATGGAGGCCCAGGGCTCGGTCCTGACCAACAAGTACGCCGAGGGCTACCCCGGCCGCCGCTACTACGGCGGCTGCGAGCACGTCGACGTGGTCGAGCAGATCGCGATCGACCGGATCAAGGCCCTGTTCGGCGCCGAGCACGCCAACGTCCAGCCGCACTCGGGCGCGCAGGCCAACGCCGCCGCGATGTTCGCGCTGATCCAGCCGGGCGACACCATCCTGGGCCTGTCCCTGGCCCACGGCGGTCACCTGACCCACGGCATGAAGATCAACTTCTCCGGCAAGCTCTACAACGTGGCCGCGTACCACGTGGACGACAAGACCGGTCAGGTCGACATGGCCGAGGTCGAGCGCCTGGCCAAGGAGCACCGGCCGAAGCTGATCATCGCCGGCTGGTCCGCCTACCCGCGCCAGCTCGACTTCGCCGCGTTCCGCCGGATCGCCGACGAGGTCGACGCGCTGCTGATGGTCGACATGGCCCACTTCGCCGGCCTGGTCGCCGCGGGCCTGCACCCCAACCCGGTGCCGTACGCGGACGTGGTCACCACCACCACCCACAAGACCCTGGGCGGCCCGCGCGGCGGCGTCATCCTCTCCAAGGCCGAGTGGGCCAAGAAGATCAACTCCGCGGTCTTCCCCGGCCAGCAGGGCGGCCCGCTCGAGCACGTCATCGCCGGCAAGGCCGTCGCCTTCAAGGTCGCCGCCTCCGAGGACTTCAAGGAGCGCCAGCAGCGCACCCTGGACGGCGCCCGGATCCTGGCCGAGCGCCTGCTCCAGGCCGACGTCACCGAGGCCGGCGTCTCGGTGCTGTCCGGCGGCACCGACGTCCACCTGGTCCTGGTCGACCTGCGCAACAGCCAGCTCGACGGCCAGCAGGCCGAGGACCGGCTGCACGAGGTCGGCATCACCGTCAACCGCAACGCGATCCCGAACGACCCGCGCCCGCCGATGGTCACCTCCGGCCTGCGGATCGGCACCCCGGCGCTCGCCACCCGCGGCTTCGGCGCCGAGGACTTCCGCGAGGTCGCCGACATCATCGCCGAGGCCCTGAAGCCGGCCTACGACGAGACCGTCGCCGACGCCCTGAAGGCCCGGGTCACCGCCCTCGCCGAGAAGTACCCGCTGTACCCGAACCTGTAGGTCCCTCCTGTTCGGCCGCGGGTGACCGGGCTCACGCCGCCCGGACACCGGGGATTCCGGGGCACCGCGCACACTGGAAGGTGCGCGCGGTGCCCCGACCCGTGTCGGTCGCCCGACCCACCACCTCCGCCACTGCCGTCCCTCCCTCCCTGCCGGCACCACCCACGAGACCAGACAAGGACGTCACTCCGTGGCCATCAGCGTCTTCGACCTCTTCTCCATCGGCATCGGCCCGTCCAGTTCCCACACCGTCGGCCCCATGCGCGCCGCCCGGATGTTCGCCCGCCGCCTGAAGTCCGAGGCCCTGCTGGACGAGGTGACGGCCGTCCGGGCCGAACTGTTCGGCTCGCTGGGCGCCACCGGCCACGGCCACGGCACCCCCAAGGCCGTCCTGCTCGGCCTGGAGGGCTACTCCCCGCGCACCGTGGACGTCGACCGGGCCGACCTCGACGTCGAGCGGATCACCGCCGAGAAGCGGCTCAACCTGCTCGGCACGCACGCCATCGACTTCGACCGGGACACCCAGCTGGTGCTGCACCGGCGGCGCTCGCTGCCGTACCACGCCAACGGCATGACCCTCTGGGCCTACCGGGCCGACGGCTCCACCGTGCTGGAGAAGACCTACTACTCGGTCGGCGGCGGCTTCGTCGTGGACGAGGACGCGATCGGCGCGGACCGGGTCAAGCCCGACGACACCGTGCTGAAGTACCCCTTCCGCACCGGTGACGAGCTGCTCCGGCTCAGCCGGGAGACCGGCCTGTCGATCTCCGGCCTGATGCTGGAGAACGAGAAGGCCTGGCGCAGCGAGGAGGAGATCCGGACCGGGCTGCTGGAGATCTGGCAGGTCATGCAGGAGTGCGTCCGGGCCGGCATGTCCCGCGAGGGGATACTCCCCGGCGGCCTCAAGGTGCGCCGCCGCGCCGCCTCCGGCGCCCGTGCGCTGCGTGCCGAGGGCATCGGCCCGGCCAACGCGATGGAGTGGGTGACCCTCTACGCGATGGCGGTCAACGAGGAGAACGCCTCCGGCCGCCGGGTGGTCACCGCCCCGACCAACGGCGCGGCCGGCATCATCCCCGCCGTCCTGCACTACTACCTGAACTTCATCCCCGGCGCGGACGACGACGGCATCGTCCGCTTCCTGCTCGCCGCGGGCGCGATCGGCATGCTCTTCAAGGAGAACGCCTCCATCTCCGGCGCCGAGGTCGGCTGCCAGGGCGAGGTCGGCTCGGCCTGCTCGATGGCGGCCGGCGGTCTCGCGGAGGTCCTCGGCGGTTCGCCCGAGCAGGTCGAGAACGCCGCCGAGATCGGCATCGAGCACAACCTCGGCCTCACCTGCGACCCGGTCGGCGGCCTGGTCCAGATCCCCTGCATCGAGCGCAACGGCATGGCCTCGGTCAAGGCCGTCACCGCCGCCCGGATGGCCCTGCGCGGCGACGGCCGCCACCACGTCTCCCTCGACAAGGCGATCAAGACCATGAAGGAGACCGGCGCCGACATGAAGATCAAGTACAAGGAGACGTCCCGCGGCGGCCTCGCCGTCAACGTCATCGAGTGCTGACACCGGCCCGCCGACGCCCGCGCCCCCGCCCACCGGCGGGGGCGCGGGTGTTTCGCCCTCAGAACTCCCCGGAGGCGCCGTCCGTCCACACGACCCGGGCGACGTAGAAACCGGGCCCGTACGGGGTGTCGGTCGCGTGGTACTGAACGAGTCCGAGGTCACGGGCCAGCGGGGCCGAGTAGGCGCCCGGAAGTCCGGGAACGGCCTCCGCACGGTCGGGGTGCGGGCCGCCGTCGAGCACCTCGCGCAGGCCCACCAGGAACGCGGCGAGTGCCGGGACGACGTCCGGCGGCGTCACCGCGAAGTCGAACACCGCCTCGACCTGGGGGGACAGCACGATGGGGTCGTGCTCCTCGTCGCCGTCGTACGGATCGTCCCAGTCACTCATGGGCGGCCGTGCTCCCGCAGGACTGCGGAGAGGGCCCGGCCCGGCGCCGTGCCCTGCTGGACCTCGGCGTGGACGCGAGCGGTGGCGGGGTCGCTGTAGAGCTCCAGCCGCAGGCGCCATCGGCGCAGCACACCGGCGATCTCGTGCTCGTCCGCCGAGCCCATGTCGCGGTAGAACGCCATCCGCTGGGACGGCGGCAGCGCGGCGCCGATCTCGTCCTGGGTGCGGGGGTGCGGGCGGTGCGGCTCGACCGGTCGTGCGGTCATCGGTCCTCCTGCTGCGGTGGCGGCCGGCGACAGCAGCGGAACTCCCCGCCGACCGGCCTCCACCGTAGCCACTCCCGGTGTCGGGGCGGGGGCGGTCCCACGCAGCCCGGTCAGCCGGCGGGCACCCGGCGGTGGAGTTCCTCGGGGGCGAGGTCCTCCAGGTGGGTCAGGAAGATCCACAAGTGACCCGAGGGGTCCCTGAGCACGGCGGTGCGGTCGCCGTGGAACTGGTCCGTCGGCGGCTGGAGGATCTCCGCGCCGGCGGCCTCGGCCCGCGCGGTCAGGGCGTCGACGTCCGGGACGTAGACGTGCAGGGCGACGCTGGTGCCGCCGAGGGCCGCCGGGGCGGTGAAGGGCGCGCCGCCCCCGCCGGCGTCGCCGAGCATGAGGACCGACGCCCCGATGCTGATCTCCGCGTGCAGCACGCCGCCGCCCGGCGCGTCGATCCGGACGTCCTGGCGGGCACCGAAGGCCCGCCGGTAGAAGTCGATCGCCGCGGCGGCGTCCTCGACCATGATGTGCGGCACGACGGCGTAGCGGTAGCGCTCGGGCACGACGTTGTCGGCGGTGGTGGTCGTCACGGATCCCCCTCGATGTCGCCGCCCGGCGGTGCGCCGGGCGGCCTCGGGACCACGGTAGGAATTGAAGTCGGCTTCAGGTCAAGCATGATCGGCAGTGGGAAGTCGGCCCGCCCGGCACGCGCGGGTCGGCGCCGGGCGGCGAGGTCCGCCACCCCCCACCACTCCCCCGTCCCCCGCGCGCATGCACGCGACAGTACCCGGTCCCACCGACCCGCCAACGCCCTTCGGGCCCGCAGCGGCGAGGCCGCGGCCTGGGGCGGATCGCCGACAGCGCGGCTCCTCCCAGGGAGCAATCGTGAATAATCTCAGGCGCCGACGTGAACCTATGCAAATTCCGAAGGTGAACTAAGTTACAAACCTTCCATTCGAAGCCACCGGGTTTGCCCACATGCTGAGATCCATGCGATAGTCGTGTTGTCCGACGGCGCGCGTCACCAGTTGACAGAGCCCGTCGGGGACAACCGATCTTCGGCCCGCCCGACCTGGCACGGCCGACACCCATCGCACGGCACGCACCCCCTTGGCCGCGCGATGACTTGCAAGGGCCCCCAGCCGCCGGACCACGGCGATATCGGGGGCCCTGCGTGTTTTCGGCCCGACCGTCCGCGCGGTGCGGTTCAGACCCGCTCGCGGACCTTCAGCTCGAACCAGACGCCCTTGCCGCGCGGCAGCAGGTCGGCACCCCACCGGTCAGCCAGGTCGTCGACCACCTGGAGCCCGCGCCCGCGCTCGGTGACCGGCAGCGGCTCCGCCAGGATCATGCAGGGCAGTGCCCGCGAGGAGTCCCGCACCTCGACCCGGAGCCAGCCCGGTTTGCGCACCACCTGGAGCCCGATCGTCCGCCCCGCGGCGTGCCGCACGGCGTTGGCGACCAGCTCGCTGGTGAGTAACTCGCACACCTCCAGGTGCTGGTGCAGCTCCCAGGCGTCCAGGACCGCGAGCACCAGCCGGCGCGCCACCGGCCCGGTCTCCGGCCGGGACGGGAGCCGCACCTCGCCCGGCGTCGTCCGGTCGCACAGCCTGCCGGCGTACAGCCGCTCCAGCTCGTCGCAGCTGAGCCGTTCCAGCGCCGCCAGGGAGTCCTGGAACGACCCCCACGACGCTTCGGCGACCAAGCTGGAACCCGGAATCGATGACTGATCTGTTTCGCCCCAACCCGCCATGCGCCCCATCATTGCGGAACGCAAGCGGCCGCGTACGGACAATGAACAAACGATCACTACTCTTTCGGCATATGCCGGGTGCAACCCGAACCCGCGTTCGCAAGGCCCGGGTCGCCGGCCCGCCGAAGGCCTACCAGGCGCTCCAGTCCATGTTCCAGCCGCTGAGGCCGTTGTCCGGCGCGACCTGTCCGCGGGCGGAGTTCTGCACCGTGACCACGTCCCCGATGATCGAGCCGTCGTAGAACTGCCCCGCCGAGGTGGCCGCTCCGCCGCCCTTGACGTCCTTCAGACCCACGCAGCCGTGGCTGACGTTGTCCTCGCCGAAGGCGTTGCTCCAGTAGTTGCCGTGCACGTAGGTGCCGGTGTCGGTGAGCCGCATGGAGTGCGGGACCTGCAGGTCGTAGGGGGCGCCGGTCATCCCGGGCAGGGTGCTGGACTGCATCCGCACCACGCCCTCCTTGGACATCACCACCATGGTGCCGTTCCAGGTCGGGTGCTCGGTCGAGCCGGAGGTGATCTCCACGACCGAGCTCTGCCCGTCCCGGACCACCGTCATCCGGTGCGTCTTGGCGTCAACGGTCGAAACCTGGGATCGCCCGATAGTGAAGGGCTCGTCCCGGTCGACGCCCCCGTAGACGCCCGGCGCGATCTCCACGCTCTTCAGCCGGTACTTCACGACCACCTTGGTGCCCGGGTTCCAGTACTTCTCCGGACGGAAGTCCAGCCGGCGGCTGCCGAACCAGTGGCCCTTCAGCACGGTGCCGTCGCTGGTCTCGAAGGAGATGCCGCGGGCCACCGCGTCCTTGTTCTTGACGTCCTTGTCGAAGGTGACCGAGACGATCATGCCGACGCCGTAGGTGGCGTTGTCCTGGATGTTGTCGCCGGCCTTCGCCTCCCGCTCGGGCGTCAGCGTGGTGAAGCTGCTGTCGGCCGAGGCGACCGCACCGCCGGCGTCCGCCGCCAGCGCGCTCACCTGGTACGCGGTACCGACCGCCAGCGGGCCGGACGGGCTCCAGCTGGCCCCGTCGGCGGCGAGGGTGCCGGCCACCTCCTTGCCGGTCCGGTCGCTCACCTTGACCGTGGTGAGCTTCCCGCCGGACACCGCGACCTTGAGCGAACCGTCCGGGGCGACGTCCACGGCGCCGCTCTTCGGCTGGATCTCCACCACGGCCTGCGAGACCTTGGGAGCGGCGGTGGCGGTACCGGCGGCGGCACCGGTGGCCGGAGCCCCGGCCGCCTGCCCGCCGGTCGGGGCGGCGGACGCCGGGACCCCCGCGGTCCCGGCGGCCCCCAGCTCGGCCCTGGCGGCCGTCCCGCCCCCGCTCCCCCCGCAGGCACTGGTCAGCACCAGCGCCCCGCCGACCAGCCCCGCGGCCACCACCTTGCGTATCGACTTCACCGTCGTCCCCCTCGTTCGTGTCACGGTGTTCGACATTTACACGCACCGTGCACCGGAAAGGTTGCGCCGTTCGGGGGGCATCGGCACCGAGAACACGACCGGCCCGACCCCAACGAGTGAGGGTCGGGCCGGTCGTGGACGTTCCGTGACTGGCAGGGGCTACCGGCGGGTACGACTACCAGTTCGCCCAGGCGATGTTCCAGCCGCCCAGGCCGTTGTCGGGGGAGACGACCTTCTCCTTGGAGTTCTTGATGGTGATCACGTCACCGATCATCGAGTCGTTGAAGAACTTGCCGGCCACCGAGGCGTCGCTGCCGCCCTTCTCGTCCTGCATCGAGATGCAGCCGTGGCTGGCGTTGGTCTTGCCGAAGGGGTTGGCCCAGTAGTTGCCGTGCACGAAGGTGCCCGAGTTGGTCAGCCGCATCGCGTGCGGCACGTCCGGGATGTCGTACTCGCCGCCGAGGCCGACGGTCTGCGAGTTCATCCGGGTGACCTTCTCCTTGGACATCACCACCATGGTGCCGTTCCAGGAGGGGTTCTTCTCGTCGCCCAGGGTCACCGGCACGGTGTGGCTCTCGGCGCCCCGGGTCACCGTCATCTGGTGGGTGGCCGAGTCGGCCACCGAGACCTGGGAGCGGCCGACGGTGAACGGCTCGTCCTTGTCGATGTCGCCGTAGACGCCCGGCGAGACCTCGACGTTCTTCAGGCGGTACTTGATGACGACCTTGGTGCCCGGGTTCCAGTACTTCTCGGGGCGGAAGTCCAGCCGCTTGGTGCCGAACCAGTGGCCCTTCACGGTGGTGCCGTCGCTGGCCTCGAAGGTGATGCCCTGGAGGACCGCGTCCTTGTTCTTGACGTCCTTGTTGAAGACCACCGAGACGATCATGCCGACGCCGTAGGTCCCGTTGTCGGCGATGTTGTCGTTGGTGGAGATCTTCTTCGCCGGGGTCAGCGTGGTGAACGAGGTGGTCGACGCGGCCACCAGGCCCTCGGCGTCGGTGGCCTGGGCGTTCACCTTGTACGCCATGCCGACGGCCAGCGGGGCGCTGGGCTTCCAGCCGCTGCCGTCCGCGGCGATGGCACCCGCGACCGGCTTGCCCTCCTTGTCGGTCACCTCGACCGCGGTGAGCTTGCCGCCGGTCACCCCGACCTTGAGCGCGCCGTCCGGGGCGACGTCCTGGGAGCCGTCCTTGGGCTCGACGTTCAGCACGGCGGCCGAGGTCTTCGGCGCGGCGGAGGTCTGGCCGGGCGCCGGCGTCCCCCCGCCCGCGGCGCCGGCGTCGGCGGCGCCCGCGGTGGCGGTCGCGTCACCCCCGCCGGCGGCCTTGTCGTCGCCCCCGCTGTTGCAGGCCGCGGTGAGCAGCAGCACCCCGCCCATCGCCAACGCCACCGCGCTCCGGCGCAGACGGCGGCTGGTGACAGTGGTACGTATCGCGGCGTCGGCCGCCCTAACCTGCTTCACGGTCTTTCCCCTCCCGGTGTCCATCACTGTGGACGCGCTGCTGCCCGGACGGGTTGCACCGGACCGGCGGTCTTCCGCGCCGGGCTTCGGCGCGGCAAGCAGGATAGCTGGGCCGATCGGGTGAATCCTGGGAGGGCTGCCGGTGAACGGACGTGAAGATCGTCCGCACCGCCGTCACCCGGTCGTCAGCGCCTGGAACCGGGGGACGGAGTCGGAGGGACGGCCGGGGAAGCGCCCGGGGGGAGGCCCGGGGAAGGGCTCGGCACCGGACCCGGCGCCCCGGTCGGCGACGGCCCCTGCGACGCGCTCGGCGATGCCGGCGGGGACGCCACCGGGGACGCAGCGGCGCCCGGCCCGGCGGCCGGAGCACCGGAGGGGCTCGCGCCCGGCTGCAGGGCGCTCCCGGCCACCCACTGCGCCCAGGGCAGGTTCCAGCCGTTCAGTCCGTTGCTCGGCGGCACCGTGTCCCCCGTCGAGGCCCTGACCTCCAGCACGTCGCCCGGGATCGTGTGCTCGAACAGCCAGCCCGCCGGCGTCTCGCCGCTCGTCCCGCCCTTGGCGTCGGCCAGCCCGATGCAGCCGTGGCTGGTGTTGGCGGTGCCGAACACCGACGGGTCGGCCCAGTAGTTGCCGTGCACGAAGGTGCCCGAGTTGGTCAGCCGCATCGCGTGCGGCACGTCCTTGATGTCGTACTCGTCGCCCATCCCGACGGTCTGCGAGTTCATCCTGGTCACCCGGTACTTCTCGGACACCACCAGCACGCCCCGGTAGGTCGTGTGCTTGGCGTCCCCGCCGGACACCTTGAGGGTGCGCACCACCCGGCCGCCCTGGCCGGCCCGGACGGTGAGGGTGTGGGCGTCCAGGTCGACGGTGGAGACCTGCGGCCGGCCGACGGTGAACCGGACGTCCTTGTTCTGGGTGCCGAACTCGCCCGGGGCGCCCTGGACGTCCTTGAGCCGCAGCGCGACCGCCACCTTGGTGCCGGGTGCCCAGTACGCCCGGGGGCGGAAGTCCAGCCGCTGGCCGCCGAACCAGTGCGCGGCCACCTCCACCGGCGGGTCCGCGGTCACCGCGATCGCCCGCTCGACCGCCGCCCGGTCGGTGACCGGGCGGCTGAACCGCAGCGAGACCGGCATCCCCACCCCGACCGTGGAGCCGTCCTCGGGGGTGAAGAAGGCGACGAAGGTGTGCGCCCGGGCCATGGTCGAGAAGTCTGCGTGCTGGACCGCCCGCTGCCCCTGGTCGTCCTCGGCCACCGCGTCCAGGGTGAACTTCGTGCCCAGCGGCAGCGGACCGTCCGGCGCCCAGCCGGTGCCGTCCGCGGAGAGCGATCCCGGCACCTCGCCGCCCCGGCTGTCCGCCAGCCGCACGGACACCAGCCGGCCCTGGGCGACGCTCACCCGGACCGGGCCCTCGGGCGGCAGGTTCTGGGTGTCGTCGGCCGGCAGCGCGGTGATCGACGCCCGGGAGACCGGCGGCGGGCCGGACGGCTCCGCCCGGACGGCGTCCGCGCTCGTGCTCCCCGGCGCACCGCCACCGCCGGAGCACCCGGCCAGCACGGCCAGGCAGCAGACCGCCGCCGCCAGCCGCCGTGCCCACATCCGTCCTCGGGGCCGCATCCCGGGGCCTCCCGCCGTAGCCGTCCGATACCCCGCACAACGACGGCGGCCCCGGCAGGACACGCCGACACGCCGGAAGCACCCACTCCGACGGCCCAGCGGCACGACCGCGCCCGGACGCCATCCGCCGGTAACACGGCGTTAAGCCGCTTCCGTCCGGTGCGATCAGGGAATGAGACACCGCACGGGGTCCGGGACACCCCGCCAGGGAGGGCACCGCCATGGCGTCAGGGCAGGAGTCGGCGGCCGCCGTGCGCGCGCACGCCCCCGCGACCGTCAACGGGCACCGCGCGCACGGACACCCCGGCGAGCGGCCGGACGGCGCACCGCCCTGGCCCGGCAGCCGGCTGCCGCTCGGCGCCCGCTTCCACCCGGGCCCGGACGGCCGCCCCGGCACCAACTTCGCGCTCTGGGCCGGCGGCGCCGAGGCCGTCGACCTCTGCCTCTTCGACGAGGACGGCCGGGAGAGCCGGCTGCGCCTCACCGAGCAGGACGCCCACACCTGGCACGGCTTCGTGCCCGGGGTCCTGCCCGGCACCCGGTACGGCTACCGGGTGCACGGCCGCTGGGACCCGTGGACCGGCGCCCGGTGGAACCCGGCCAAACTGCTGCTCGACCCCTACGCCCGGGCGATCGACGGCGGCTACACCGCGCACGACGCGGTCTGCTCCGCCGTCCGCAACTGGCCCGAGGCCGAGGTCGCCGACACCGTCCGGGACAACCGCGACTCCGCCCCGTACGTGCCCAGAGCCGTGGTGGTCCGGGACGACGACGACTGGTCCGACGACCACCGGCCGAAGACCCCCTGGGCCGAGACCGTCCTCTACGAGCTGCACGTGCGGGGCTTCACCCGCCGCCACCCCGACGTCCCGCCCGAGCTGCGCGGTACCTACGCCGGACTCGCCCACCCGGCGGCGATCGCCCACCTCACCGGTCTGGGCGTCACCGCGGTCGAGCTGCTCCCGGTCCACCACCACGTCAGCGAGGACCACCTCCAGGCCCGCGGCCTGGTCAACTACTGGGGCTACAACACGGTCGGCTACTTCGCCCCGCACGCCGGCTACTCCGCCGCCGGCTCGCGCGGCGGCCAGGTCGGCGAGTTCAAGCGGATGGTCCGGGCCCTGCACGCCGCCGGCATCGAGGTGATCCTCGACGTCGTCTACAACCACACCGCCGACGGGGCCGAACTCGGCCCCGCGCTGCTGCTGCGGGGCATCGACAACGCCGGCTACTACCGGCTGCCGCCCAACCGCCCCCGCGGCTACGCCGACTACACCGGCTGCGGCAACAGCCTGGACACCCGTCGCCCCCAGGTCGTCCGGCTGATCACCGACTCGCTGCGCTACTGGGTGCACGAGATGGGCGTGGACGGCTTCCGGTTCGACCTCGCCGCCACCCTCGCCCGCGGCGCCGACGGCGGCGTCACGATGGAGCACCCGCTGCTCTCCGCGGTGGCCCAGGACCCGCTGCTCAGCCGGGTGAAGCTGATCGCCGAACCCTGGGACGTCGGCCCGGGCGGCTACCAGGTGGGCGGGTTCCCGCCGCCCTGGGCCGAGTGGAACGACCGCTACCGCGACACCGTGCGGGACTTCTGGCGCGGCGCCCGCCCGGACGTCCGGGAGCTCGGTTACCGGCTCTCCGGCTCCTCCGACCTCTACCAGCGGGACGGCCGCCGCCCGTACGCCTCCGTCAACTACGTGACCGCGCACGACGGGTTCACCCTGCGCGACCTCGTCTCCTACGACCGCAAGCACAACGAGGCCAACGGCGAGGCCAACCGGGACGGCACCGACGACAACCGGTCCTGGAACCACGGCGCCGAGGGGGAGAGCGCCGACCCCGCCGTCACCGCCCTGCGCCGGCGCCAGCTGCGCAACCTCACCGCCACCCTGCTGCTCTCCGCCGGGGTCCCGATGATCACCGCGGGGGACGAGTTCGGCCGCACCCAGGGCGGCAACAACAACGCCTACTGCCAGGACAACGAGGTGAGCTGGCTGGACTGGTCGCTGCTGGACGACCCGGCCTGGCGGAGCCTGCACGACTTCACCGCCCGGCTGGTCCGGCTCCGGCGCGACCACCCGGTGCTGCGGCAGCGGGCGTTCTTCTCCGGCCGCGCCACCGCCCCCGGCGGGCGGCCCGACCTGGCCTGGTTCACCCCGCTCGGCAAGGAGATGACAGAGGCCGACTGGTTCGCGCCGACCGCCGCCGTGGGCATGCTGCTGGCCGGCACCGCGATGTCGGAACGGGACACCCGCGGCCGCCCGCTGCTCGACGACAGCTTCCTGCTGCTGCTCAACGCCGGCCCCGACCCGGTCCCCTTCGTCCTGCCCGGCACTCCCCGGGCGGGTGACGGCAGCGGCTACGAGACCGTGGTCGACACGGCGGCGGACGGCGGGCCCGCCGGGCGGCACCTCCCCGGCGACCCGGTCCCGCTCGGCGCCCGCGCCCTGCACCTGCTCCGGGCCGTTCCCTGACCGGGCCGTTCCCCGACCGGGCCGGCATCCGCTCCGGCACCGACGGGCGGCCCAAGCTGGCCGGTTCTCGACGACAGGTCCGAAAAACCGGATGAGAAATGACGCGTACCCGGCCTACCCTCACCGCGATGGCCGAGAACCAAGCCCCCGACGCCGCCCCCGACTCCGCGACCGGCTCCGACCCCGAGCCCGGCAGCGGGCCGCCCGCCCCCCGCCGGTCGACGGTGCGCTCGCTGCTGCGCCTGTGGCCCTACGTCCGCCCGATCCGCGCCCGGCTGACCGTCTCGGTCAGCGCCGCGATGCTGGCCTCGCTCAGCGCCCTGATGGTCCCGACCGTGCTCGGCCGGATCGTGGACGGCCCGATCGCCGAGCGCGACCTCGACGGCCTCTGGGCCCCGGCGGCACTGCTGCTCGTGCTCGGCCTCGCCGAGGCCGCCCTGTTCTACACCCGCCGGGTGGTGCTGGCCCGGCCGCTGTCCGGCGTCGAGACGGCGATGCGCGGCGACCTCTTCGCCAAACTCCAGCGGCTGCCGGTGTCCTTCCACGACCGCTGGGGCTCCGGCCAGCTGCTCTCCCGCGCCACCTCCGACATGTACACCATGCGGCTGTTCCTGGCCTTCCCGCTGGTCTTCCTGATCGTCAACACGGTGACCTTCCTGGTCGGCACCGCGCTGATGTTCACCCAGGACTGGCGACTGGCACTGATCGTGCTGGGCCCGGCCGTCCCGCTGCTGATCCTCACCCGCCGCTTCGAGGCCGGCTACTCCGGCGCCGCCCGCCGCGCCCAGGACCAGAACGGCGACCTCGCCACCGTGGTCGAGGAGTCCGTGCTCGGCATCCGGATCCTCAAGGCCTTCGGCCGCCACCGCTCGATGGCGGAACGTTTCCGCGAGCACTCCCGGCAGCTGCGCCGCACCGAGCTGCGGAAGGCCGGGCTGCTCGCCAACCTGTGGTCGGTCATCGTCGGCCTGCCCGAGCTGGCCCTCGGCTGCGCCCTCGCGGTCGGCGTCCACCTGGTCGCCCAGGACCAGTTGTCCGCCGGCACCCTGGTCGCCTTCCTGTCCACCGCGCTCTCGCTGCGCTGGCCGGTCGAGTCGCTGGGCTGGCTGCTCGCCTACGCCAACGAGGCCGCCACCGCCACCGACCGCTTCTTCGAGGTGCTGGACGAGCCCGAGGCGGAGGCCGACGGGTCCCCCGCCGGCCTCCCCGCAGGTTCCGCCGACACCCAGGACGGCATCCGGCTGACCGGCGTCCGCTTCCGCTACCCCGACGCCCCGGCCGGCACCCCCGACCTGCTCCGCGGCGTCGACCTGCACATCCGCAGCGGCGAGACGATGGCCCTGGTCGGTGCCACCGGCAGCGGCAAGACCACGCTCACCGCGCTGCTCCCGCGCCTCTACGAGGCCACCGGCGGCAGCATCACCCTCGACGGCCGGGACATCCGCGAGTTCGACCGCACCCGGCTGCGCGAGCTGGTCGCGGTCGCCTTCGAGGAGCCCACCCTGTTCTCCGCCACCGTCCGGGAGAACGTGCTGATGGGCGCCCCCGGCGCGGACGACGAGCGGCTGCGCACCGCGCTCGCCACCGCCCAGGCCGGCTTCGTCGAGAAGCTGCCGGAGGGCGTCGCCACCGAGGTCGGCGAGCAGGGCCTCAGCCTGTCCGGCGGCCAGCGCCAGCGGCTCGCGCTGGCCCGGGCCGTGGTCGGCGACCCGGCCTTCCTGGTGCTCGACGACCCGCTGTCGGCGCTGGACGTGCACACCGAGGCCCTGGTCGAGCGCGCCCTGCGCCAGGTCCTCGCCGCCACCAC
This sequence comes from Kitasatospora sp. NPDC089913, assembly GCF_044748625.1. Taxonomy (NCBI): domain Bacteria; kingdom Bacillati; phylum Actinomycetota; class Actinomycetes; order Kitasatosporales; family Streptomycetaceae; genus Kitasatospora; species Kitasatospora sp. NPDC089913. The sequence goes on from NZ_JBIVGI010000005.1 coordinate 69,203, forward strand.
CGCCCTGGTGGTCGCGCACCGGCCGAGCACCGTCCTGCTCGCCGACCGGGTCGCCGTCCTCGCCGAGGGCCGGATCGAGGCCGTCGGCACCCACCAGGAGCTGCTCCGCGACTCGGCGCGCTACCGCGAACTGATGTCGGGCGAGGCCGCCCTCGTCCCCGAGGGGAGCACCGCCCGATGACCACCACCGTCGAACCCGCCGCCACGCGCACCGACCCGGCCGCACCGGACCAGGAGGAGCTGCCCGCCCCGCCCGCCGACGAGGAGGACATCCCCGTCCCACCGGGCGCGCCGCGCGCGCTGCTGCGCTCGCTGCTCGGCCCGCACCGGGGCCGGATCGCCACCGCCATGGCGGTGATCCTGCTCCAGCAGGCCGCGCTGCAGGCCGGACCGCTGCTGGTGGCCTTCGCGATGGACCGGGGCATCCCCGCACTGCGGGAGCACGACTCCGGGCCGCTGGTCGCGGTGGTGGTCGCCTACCTGGGCTGCGCGCTGCTCGGCACCCTGCTCCAGTGGGCCTTCATCAAGATCAGTGCCCGGGTCAACCAGGACATCCTGCTGGACCTGCGCGGGCGGATCTTCCGGCACGCCCAGCGGCTCAGCCTGGACTTCCACGAGCGCTACACCTCCGGCCGGATCATCTCCCGCGCCACCAGCGACGTGGACGCGCTGCGCGAGCTGCTGTCGGAGGGCCTCCAGGAGCTGCTGACGGTCTTCCTCTCGGTCTGTTCCATCTCGGTCGTCCTGCTGGTGCTGGACTGGCGGCTCGGCCTGGCCTCACTGGCCTCCTTCCTGCCGCTGTGGCTGATCGCACGCTCGTTCCGCCGCCGCTCGCGCCGGGTCTACCGGCGCTCGCGCACCGCCGCGGCCTCGCTGATCGTCCGCTTCACCGAGACCATGAACGGCATCCGCCCGGTCAAGGCCTTCCGCCGCGAGCGGGCCAACAACGCGGCGTTCGGCGTGGTGAACCGGCAGTCGGCCACCGCCACCGCGGACGGCCTGCTGGAGATCGCCCGGTACGTCGGCCTCTCCCGGGGGACGGCCAACGCGTGGACCACCGGGGTGCTGCTGCTGGGCGCCTGGCTGGTCACCGACGGCGCCGTCGAGCTGGGCGTACTGACCGCCTTCGTGCTCTACCTGCGCCGGCTGTTCGACCCGATCGACCAGCTGGCGATGTTCCTGAACAGCTACCAGTCGGCCGCCGCCGCGCTGGAGAAGATCGCCGGCCTGCTGGCCCACGAGCCGACCGTCGCCGAGCCGACGGAGCCGAAGCAGCTGCCGGCCACCCCGGTGACGGGCCGGGAGGTGCGCTTCGAGAAGACGCGGTTCGCGTACCGCACCGGCAAGGAGGTGCTGCCGCCGTTCGACCTGGTGCTGCCCGCCGGGCAGACCGTCGCCGTGGTCGGCGCCACCGGGGCCGGCAAGTCGACGGTGGCCAAGCTGCTGGCCCGGTTCTACGACCCGACCGAGGGCCGGATCACCCTGGACGGGGTGGACCTGCGCGACCTCGCCGGTCCCGAGCTGCGGCGCGGGGTGGTGATGGTGACCCAGGAGTCCTTCCTGTTCTCCGGCACCGTCGCCGAGAACATCGCGATCGGCCGGCCCGGCGCCACCCGGGCCGAGGTCGAGGAGGCGGCCCGGGCGATCGGGGCGCACGCCTTCGTCGCCGAGCTGCCGGACGGCTACGACACCGATGTGCGCAAGCGCGGCGGGCGGATCTCGGCGGGCCAGCGGCAGCTGGTGGCCTTCGCCCGCGCGCTGCTCGCCGACCCGGCGGTGCTGATCCTGGACGAGGCCACCAGTTCGCTGGACGTGCCCGGCGAGCAGGCGGTGCAGCGGGCGATGCGCACCGTGCTGGCCGGACGGACGGCCGTGATCATCGCCCACCGCCTCTCCACCGTGGAGATCGCGGACCGGGTGCTGGTGATGGAGCAGGGCCGGATCGTGGAGGACGGCAGCCCGCGGGAGCTGATCGACGGCGCCGGGCGCTTCGCGCGGTTGCACCGGGCCTGGCGGGACAGCCTGGTCTGACCCCCGCCCGCGGCCCGGCCGCACCCCCGGCGGGTAATAGTCCATAGACCCTTTCGTCCATTACCGAAAGGGTCTATGGTCGTCCCCAGGGCTTACCGCCCCCGGGTCCGCGAAGGGGAACGAACATGGTCGACCGTCAGCACTGGGAGCAGTGGCAGCGCAGCTGGGACCGGCAGCAGGAGTGGTACCTGCCCGACCGCGAGGAGCGGTTCCGGGTGATGATCGACCTCGTCGGGGCCGTGACCGGCCCGGCCCCGCGCGTGCTCGACCTCGCCTGCGGCACCGGCAGCATCACCGAGCGGCTGTTCGCCCGGCTGCCCGGCGCCACCAGTGTCGGCGTCGACCAGGACCCGGCGCTGATGACCATCGCCCGGGGCGTGCTCGGCGAGGACGAGCGGTTCAGCCTGGTGACCGCCGACCTCAAGGACCCCCGGTGGGCCGACGCGCTCCCGCCGGGGCCGTTCGACGCGGTGGTGACCGCCACCGCCCTGCACTGGCTTCCCGCCACCGACCTCGCCAGGCTCTACACCGACCTGGCCGGCCTGGTCCGCCCCGGCGGGGTGTTCCTCAACGCCGACCACATGCCGGACCCGGAGGTCCCGCTGCTCAACGCCGCCGAACGGGCCCAGCGGCACGGGCGGCAGGAGCGCGAGAAGGCCGAGGGCGTCCTGGACTGGGAGTCCTGGTGGCTCGCCGCCGCTGCCGACCCGCTGCTCGCCGACCAGGTCGCCGCCCGCAACGCGCTGTACGGCTCGCACGCCGACGGCGAGTCCCACCCGGCCGGCTGGCACACCGAGCGGCTGGTGGCGTCCGGCTTCGCCGAGGCCGGGGTGGCCTGGCGCTCGGTCACCGACGCCATGGTGGCGGCCGTCCGCTGAAGCGCCCCGACGGACGATCCGCCGGGCGGATCGTCCGTCGGGCGGGGCACCGGCCGGGCCGGCACCCCGCCCGGCGGGCTCAGCGCAGCAGGACCGCGTCCATGCCCGGCACCTCCGGCGGCAGCGCCACCAGTCCGAGCTCGGCGGGCGAGGCCAGCCGGGGGTGCGAGGGCAGCACCCGCACCGTGTAGCCGAACGGCCCGGTGCGGCCGAGCTCCAGCGAGCCCTCGTACCTGGTCCGCCCGTCGAGGTCGGGCCCGCCGACCGGCTTGAGGGCGAGCAGGCAGGCGTCCGAGATCCGGTCCGACTCGTCCACCCGGCCGGAGACCACCTGGACCTCGACGTCGGCCGGCTCCAGCGGGCCCAGGGTCACCTGCACCCGCAGCGCCAGGGCGCTGCCCAGCTCCTGCGCCTCGTCCGGGCAGTCCGCCTCGACGTGCTCCACCCGGACGGCCGGCCAGGCCTCCCGCACCCGGGCCTTCCACCCGGCCAGCTCGCGGGCGGCGCGGTGCTCCCCGCCGCCGGCCAGCTCCCGCTGGGCCTGCGCGGCCGGGGCGTAGAGCCGTTCGACGTACTCGCGGACCATCCGGCCCGCCAGCACCTTGGGCCCGAGGGTGACCAGGGTGTGCCGGACCATCGCGATCCACCGGTGGGGCAGGCCGTCCGAGCCCCGGTCGTAGAAGCGCGTGGCGACCTGGTCCTCGATCAGGTCGTAGAGCGCGGCGGCCTCGATGTCGTCGCGCCGCTCGGCCTCCCGGCTGTCCGGGTCGAGCACGCCGTCGCCGGTGTCGGCGGTGGGGATCGCCCAGCCGTTCTGGCCGTCGAACCACTCGTCCCACCAGCCGTCCAGCACCGACAGGTTGAGGCAGCCGTTGAGCGCGGCCTTCATCCCGGAGGTGCCGCAGGCCTCCAGCGGGCGGAGCGGGTTGTTCAGCCAGACGTCGCAGCCCGGGTAGAGGTGCCGGGCCATCGCCATGTCGTAGTCCGGCAGGAAGACGATCCGGTGCCGGACGGCGGGGTCGTCGGCGAAGGCCACCAACTGCTGGATCAGCCGCTTGCCGCCGTCGTCGGCCGGGTGGGCCTTGCCGGCCACCACGATCTGCACCGGCCTGGTCGGGTGCAGCAGCAGCGCGCGCAGCCGCTCCGGGTCGCGGAGCATCAGGGTGAGCCGCTTGTAGGAGGGCACCCGGCGGGCGAAGCCGATGGTGAGCACGTCCGGGTCGAGCACCGAGGCGACCCAGCCGAGCTCGGCCTCGCCGGCCCCGCGCTGGTGCCAGGAGGCGCGCAGCCGCCGGCGGACCTCGTCGACCAGCTGGGCCCGCAGGGTGCGGCGGAGGTCCCAGACCTCGGTGTTGCCGATCCGCTCGAGGCCGGTCCAGCGCTTGGTCTCGCCGGTGGTCATCGCCTCCTCGGCGCGGTCGGCGCCGATCTCGGCGGCGCCGAGCCGGACCACCGCCGGGTCGATCCAGGTGGCCGCGTGGACGCCGTTGGTGACCGAGGTGATCGGCACGTCCGCGGCGTCGAAGCCCGGCCAGAGGCCGTTGAACATCGAGCGGCTGACCTCGCCGTGCAGGGTGGAGACGCCGTTGGCGCGCTGGGCCAGCCGCAGGCCCATGGCGGCCATGTTGAACAGCTTCGGGTCGCCGCCGCGCCAGGTCTCGGCGCCGAGCGCGAGCACCTGCTCGACCGGGACGCCGGGGAGCGCGGTCTCGCCGCCGAAGTGCCGGGCCACCAGCTCGCGGTCGAACCGGTCGATGCCGGCCGGGACGGGCGTGTGAGTGGTGAAGAGGGTGCCGGCCCGGACCGACTCCAAGGCGGCCGCGAAGTCGAGCCCGGCGTCCGCGACCAGTTCGCGGATCCGCTCGACGCCGAGGAAGCCGGCGTGGCCCTCGTTGGTGTGGAAGACCTCGGGCGCGGGGTGGCCGGTGAGCCGCTGGTAGGCGCGCACGGCCCGGACGCCGCCGACGCCGAGCAGCATCTCCTGCAGCAGCCGGTGCTCGCTGCCGCCGCCGTAGAGGCGGTCGGTGACGTCGCGCTCGGCGGGCGAGTTGGCCTCGATGCCGGAGTCCAGCAGCAGCAGCGGGACCCGGCCGACCTGGGCCTTCCAGATGTGCGCGGCCAGGGTGCGGCCGCCGGGAAGGGCGAGGTCGACCCGGCTGGGCGTGCCGTCGGGCTCGCGCAGCAGGGTGACGGCCAGCTCGTCCGGGTCGAGCAGCGGGTAGCGCTCCTGCTGCCAGCCGTCCCGGTCGAGGGACTGCCGGAAGTAGCCGTGCCGGTAGAAGAGCCCGACACCGATGATCGGGACCCCGAGGTCGCTGGCGGCCTTGAGGTGGTCGCCGGCGAGGATGCCGAGGCCGCCGGAGTACTGGGGCAGCGCGGCGGCGATGCCGTACTCGGGCGAGAAGTAGGCGATGGCGGCGGGGGGCGGCGCGGCGGCCTGCTGCCCCGCCGTCTGGTACCAGCGCGGGCCCGCCAGGTACTCCCGCAGGTCGTCGGCGAGGTCGCCGAGCCGGCGCAGGAACCTGCGGTCGGCGGCGAGCGCGGCGAGCCGGGCGGCCGGGACCTCCCCGAGCAGCCGCACCGGGTCCTCGCCCGTCGCGGCCCACACGTCCGGATCCACGGACCGGAAGAGGTCCCGGGTCTCGGGGTGCCAGGACCAGCGCAGGTTGAGGGCCAGCTCGTGCAACGGCTGGAGTTGTTCGGGCAGGACGGTGCGGACGGTGAATCTGCGGATTGCCTTCACGGCGTGAAGCGTAGCCTCGCCCGATGGCATGATGGTGCGTCAGTTGGGCTATTCGACATCCGTTCGGCCTATTGATGAGATCGCATTCGGCGCATTGGACTGCACGGGGGGCGCACGAGGCGCACTTTCCGGGGCACCGCGCCACCAATACGTGAACGCGGCGGAACAGATCCATTTCCGCCGGCGGGCCCGCGCCCGATCACCTCCGAAACTCCGGCCGGACCGGTGCGGAATCCGCTCGACCGGTGCGAGGATGAACCGCGGTCGTCGATGCTGCGGGGAGTGCGGAGACGGGTGGCGTTCCCCCGCGAAGCAGCACGTCCGAATCCTTTTCGTGTTGATCGTTCGTCATCCTGATTGGTCCATTCGGCGCCCATCGCGGACCGCCGCGTGTCCTCGCGATCACCCCGCTCGTTCACGGGTGGGTCGGGTCCTCCGGGGGCGCGCTCCGAGAGGCGTGCGCCGGGACGCGCGCGGGCTCTCGGGCCCTCCGCCACGGGCTCGGCGGGAGCGGGGCAGGTTGCCCGGAACGGCGGCGCGGGCAGGCTTCCGGTCGCAGGTCCTCCCCACCCAGTAGTCCTCCCGGTACTCCCCTGGCCCTGCCGGCCCGCGGGAGCTGCCGCCGATCTCGGGCAGGAGTTTGGCATGCACGGCGACACGCGGGACCAGTCCACACCGGTGGCCGACACCCTCGACGCAGCGGTCGCGGAATCCGCCGGACGGATGGATTCTGACGCTCGGACGGACGCGGCGATGCCGGGACCCCGGGGTGCCGGGGCAGACCGTACGGAGCGACCGGACGAGCCGGCCCGACAACCCGGGGCCGAGGACAGCCGGACCGCTTCCGGCCCGACCGGGGCCGCGACCCCGCGCGGGCGCACCACCGCCCGCGGCGCGAGCGCCTCCGAACCCGCCACCGGCCGGGCCGGGGGCGCCGCACCCGCCGGTGCGTCCACCGCGCGCCCCGCCGCCGGCCGGGCCCGCGCGAAGCCCGCCACCACCCGCAAGACCGCCCGCAAGACGACAGAGAGCGACACCGTGATCGGCCGCATCCCCGTCCTGGACGTCAGCCCCCTCGTGGACGCCGGCCGCCGCCCGGCCAAGGCGGTGGTGGGCGAGTCCTTCCCGGTCTCCGCGACCGTGTTCCGCGAGGGCCACGACGCGGTCGCCGCCAATGTGGTGCTGCGCGACCCGCGCGGCCGCGGCGGCCCCTGGACGCCGATGCGCGAGCTGGCCGAGGGCTCCGACCGCTGGGGCGCGCACGTCACCCCGACCGCCCCCGGCCGCTGGTCGTACGTGGTCGAGGCGTGGTCGGACCCGGTGGCCACCTGGCGCAAGGCCGCGGCGATCAAGCTGCCGGCCGGGATCGACACCGCGCTGGTCCTGGAGGAGGGCGCGCAACTGCTGGAACGCGCGGCCGCCGGGGTCCCGAAGAAGGAGGGCCGGGCGGTGGTGCTGGCGGCCGCCGAGGCGCTGCGCGACCCGGCCCTGCCGCCGCTGTCCCGGCTGGCCGCCGCGCTCGCCCCCGAGGTGCAGGAGCTGCTGGGCCGCTTCCCGCTGCGCGAACTGGTGAGCGCCTCCCGGCCGGTGCCGCTCCAGGTGGACCGGGAGCGGGCGCTGTTCGGCTCCTGGTACGAGTTCTTCCCCCGCTCCGAGGGCGCGGTGGTCGACCCGTCCGGGGTGGAGCCGCCGCGCTCGGGCACCCTGCGGACCGCCGCCGAGCGGCTGCCCGCGGTGGCCGCGATGGGCTTCGACGTGGTCTACCTGCCGCCGGTCCACCCGATCGGCCGTGCCTTCCGCAAGGGCCCGGACAACAGCCTGACGGCCGGCCCGCACGACGTCGGCTCGCCGTGGGCGATCGGCTCGCCGGAGGGCGGCCACGACGCCGTCCACCCGGACCTCGGCACGATCGAGGACTTCGACCACTTCGTCGCCGAGGCCACCGCGCTGCACCTGGAGGTCGCACTGGACTTCGCGCTCCAGTGTTCGCCGGACCACCCGTGGGTGAACAAGCATCCGGAATGGTTCAGTCACCGGGCGGACGGCACCATCGCCTACGCCGAGAATCCTCCGAAGAAATATCAGGATATTTATCCGATCAACTTCGACCAGGACATGGACGGAATCGTCAAGGAGACGATCCGGGTCCTCCGGTTCTGGATGGCGCACGGGGTACGGATCTTCCGGGTCGACAACCCGCACACCAAACCCGTGGTCTTCTGGGAGCGGGTGCTCGCGGACATCGCCCGCACCGACCCGGACGTGGTCTTCCTCGCCGAGGCCTTCACCCGTCCGGCGATGATGCACACCCTGGGGAAGATCGGTTTCCACCAGTCGTACACGTACTTCACCTGGCGCAACACCAAGGCCGAACTCACCGAGTACCTCACCGAGCTCACCGGCGACGCGGCCGCCTACATGCGCCCCAACTTCTTCGCCAGCACCCCGGACATCCTGCACGCCTACCTCCAGGACGGCGGCCGGGCCGCCTTCGCGATCCGCGCGGTCCTGGCGGCCACCCTCTCCCCCAGCTACGGCGTGTACGCCGGCTACGAGCTCTACGAGAACGAGCCGGCCCACCCCGGTTCCGAGGAGTACCTGCACTCGGAGAAGTACGAACTGCGCCCCCGGGACTGGAGCCGCACCGACACCCTCGCCCCGCTGCTCACCGTCCTGAACCGGCTGCGCCGCCGTCACCCGGCACTCCAGCAGCTGCGTTCACTGCGCTTCCACCCCACCGACAACGACCAGGTGCTCGCCTACTCCAAGACCGCCCCGACGCCCGACGGCCTCACCGACCACCTCATCACCGTGGTCAACCTGGATCCGCACCACGCCCAGGAGGCCACCGTCACCCTGGACGGGGACGGGCCGTACGCGGTCCACGACGAGCTCACCGGCGCCGCCTACACCTGGGGCCGGCACAACTACGTCCGGCTCGACCCCTCAGCCGAGCCGGCCCACCTCCTCACGGTTCGGAGGAACCCAGCGTGACAGTCAACGAGCCCGTCCCCGACACGTTCCCCGAGACCTCGAAGAAGAACCTGGACCCGGAGTGGTTCAAGCGTGCGGTCTTCTACGAGGTGCTGGTGCGGTCCTTCCAGGACAGCAACGGCGACGGGGTCGGAGACCTCAAGGGGCTCACCGCCAAACTCGACTACCTGCAGTGGCTCGGGGTCGACTGCCTCTGGCTGCCGCCGTTCTTCGCCTCGCCGCTGCGCGACGGCGGGTACGACGTGTCCGACTACAAGTCGGTGCTGCCCGAGTTCGGCGACCTCGCCGACTTCATGGAGTTCGTCGACGCGGCGCACGCCCGCGGCATGCGCGTGGTCATCGACTTCGTCATGAACCACACCAGCGACCAGCACCCCTGGTTCCAGGCCTCCCGGGAGGACCCGGACGGCCCGTACGGCGACTTCTACATGTGGGCCGACGACGACAAGCAGTACCCGGACGCCCGGATCATCTTCGTCGACACCGAGACCTCCAACTGGACCTACGACCCGGTGCGCAAGCAGTACTTCTGGCACCGGTTCTTCTCCCACCAGCCCGACCTCAACTACGACAACCCCCGGGTCCAGGACGAGATGATCGCCGGGCTGCGGTTCTGGCTGGACCTCGGCATCGACGGGTTCCGGCTGGACGCGGTGCCGTACCTGTTCGCCCGGGAGGGCACCAACTGCGAGAACCTCCCGGAGACCCACGAGTTCCTGCAGCGGGTCCGCAAGGAGATCGACGCCGACTACCCGGACACCGTGCTGCTCGCCGAGGCCAACCAGTGGCCGGAGGACGTCGTCGACTACTTCGGCGACTTCGCCTCCGGCGGCGACGAGTGCCACATGGCGTTCCACTTCCCGGTGATGCCGCGGATCTTCATGGCGGTCCGCCGGGAGTCCCGCTACCCCGTCTCGGAGATCCTCGCCAAGACGCCCAACATCCCGCACGGCTGCCAGTGGGGGATCTTCCTGCGCAACCACGACGAGCTGACCCTGGAGATGGTCACCGACGAGGAGCGCGACTACATGTACGCGGAGTACGCCAAGGACCCGCGGATGCGCGCCAACGTGGGCATCCGCCGGCGGCTCGCCCCGCTGCTGGAGAACGACCGCAACCAGATCGAGCTCTTCACCGCCCTGCTGCTCTCCCTGCCCGGTTCGCCGGTGCTCTACTACGGCGACGAGATCGGCATGGGGGACAACATCTGGCTGGGCGACCGGGACGGCGTCCGGACCCCGATGCAGTGGACCCCGGACCGCAACGCGGGTTTCTCCTCCGCCGACCCGGGCAGGCTCAGTCTGCCGCCCATCATGGATCCGGTGTACGGCTATCAGGTGACCAACGTCGAAGCGCAGCAGAGCAGTTCGAGCTCACTGCTGCACTGGACGCGTCGCATGATCGAGATCCGCAAGCTCAACCCGGCGTTCGGCCTCGGCAGCTACACCGAACTGCCCTCCAGCAACCCCGCGGTGCTGGCCTTCGTCCGTGAGTACGAGGGGGACCTGGTCATGTGCGTGAACAACTTCTCGCGGTTCGCGCAACCGACCGAACTGGACCTGCGGCGGTACGGCGGACGGAATCCGGTCGAGCTGATCGGCGGGGTGCGCTTCCCCTCGATCGGCGAGTGGCCGTACCTGCTCACCCTGGCCGGGCACGGCTTCTACTGGTTCCAGCTCCGCCGGCCCGCCCGGCCGACCGGAACCGTGCGGCCGAAGTAACGATCCGGCAGCCGCCGCGGGTCCCACCGAACCCTCCGGGGGCGCGAGTTCGTACCCCGCGCCCCCGGTCGTCTCTGCACCACCGCGTACGGAGAACAGCCCAACGGCCACCCACACGAAGGCGTGACACCCGGGCCCCTCGCTCGCGTGCCGCGCCGCCGCGCCGCCGCAATCCGGAAGACTGACGGACCCGGCCAGACCCGTCGGGCGATCCGCCCAGCTCCTCCGGGGAAAGGGAGTCATGTCCGAAACCTCCCGTTCGCAAGTCCCCCTGCACCAGGACGCCCCCGCCGGCTCCGCCGCGCCGGCCGTCCCGCGGGGTACCGGGGTCCGGAGGACCGCCCTGGGGGTGAGCGAACTCGTCCAGGCGGCGCTGCCGCTGATCGCCGAGTGGCTACCCACCCAGCGCTGGTACGCCGGGAAGGGGCGGCCGATCACCGGCCTCGTCCCCGTGGTCGGCACCCCCCTCCAGGTCGGCGACCCCGCCCTGCTGCACCTGCTGCTCCGGGTCGAACACGCCGCCACCGCCGGCGTGCCGCACGGCGACCTGTACCAACTGCTGCTCGGCATCCGCTCGAAGGGCCCGGCCGGCATCGAGCCGGCCGCCGTCCTCGGCCGCCTCACCCAGGGCCCGTACGACGGGGCCACGCTCTTCGACGCGGTGCACGACCCGGAGCTCACCGGGCGGCTGCTGGAGCACCTGGCCACCGGCGACCGGTTCGGCGCGCTGTCGTTCCGGCGCACCCCCGGCTCCGGACTGCCCACCAACCTGCCCGGGCGGGCCTCCACCGCCGAGCAGTCCAACAGCTCCGTCATCTACGGCACCTCGTACATCCTGAAGCTGTTCCGCCGCGTCCACCCCGGCACCAACCCCGACCTGGAACTCTCGCTCGCGCTCTCCCGGGCCGGTTCGACCCGCATCCCCCGGGTCGCCGCCTGGTTCGAGAGCCGGCTGGAGCGCACCGAGCCGGCCACCCTCGGCCTGCTCCAGCGTTACCTCCCGGAGGCCGAGGACGGCTGGGAACTCGCCCTCGACCAGGTCGGCCGGCTGAAGGGCGACCCCTCCCCCGGCAACTTCGCGATCGAGGCGCACCGGCTCGGCCGCGCCACCGCCGAGGTGCACCGGGTGCTCTCCCGGTCGATGCCGGTCGCCCGGCTGGACCGGGCGCAGACCAGGCAGCTGGCCACCGCGATGGCCGACCGGCTGGACAGCGCGGTCGCCGCCGTCCCGGGGCTGATGCGCTACCGGGGTGCGCTGCGCTCGGCCTTCGGCCAGATGGCCGACGCCCACCCGGACGGTCTGGCGGTCCAGCGGATCCACGGCGACCTGCACCTCGGCCAGGCCATGCGCACCCCGCACGGCTGGGTCCTGCTCGACTTCGAGGGCGAGCCGGCCAAGTCGGTGGCCGAGCGGCGCGAACCGCAGACCGCGCTGCGGGACGTCGCCGCGATGCTCCGCTCCTTCGACTACGCCGCCGCCCACCTGCTGGCCGGCGGGCCGTCCGACCCGGAACTCGCGCACCTCGCCGCCGCCTGGGCGCAGCGCAACCGCACCGCCTTCTGCGCCGGCTACACCGCGGGCGGCGGCACCGACCCGGCGGCGTCGCCGGAGCTGATGCGCGCGCTGGAGATCGACAAGGCGGTGTACGAGGTGGTCTACGAGGCCAGGCACCGGCCCAGCTGGCTGCCGATCCCGCTGGCCGCCATCAACCGGCTCGCCCTCACGGTCTGACCCTCCGCTCCCCCCTCGCTCGGCCGGTCCGGTCCCCGCCCCACCGGGGGCCACCCCCTCCTCCTCCCCCGTTCCGCCGCCGGAGCCCCTCCCTCCCCGCCCCGGCGCCGACGGGCCCGCCGCCGCCCCGCTTCCGCCGCCCCGCCCCCGAATCCGCGCCCCGCTCCAGGAGGTCCTCGCCGTGACGCCGCTCGATCCGCCAGGCCGCACCATCCGCACCGTGCCGGCCACCTTCCTGGCCGGCCCGGACGCCCCGAAGCGCGAACCCGCGGCCGCCCGGCGGGCCGAGTCGGAACCCACCGGGACCGCCCCCGCCACGACCGCCCCGACTGCGACCGTCCCTGCTGCCCCGGCTCCGGGCCCGGCTCCGGCTCCGGCTCCGGCTCCGGCTCCGGCGACCGTGCCGCCGCCCGCGGCCGCGCCCGTGCCCCCGGCCGGCGGCGACGCCGCCCCGGTGACCTCCGGGGCGCTGCGGCTGCCCGAGGCCCCGCTGCCGCCCGGTGAGGTGGACCGGCTGGTCGGCGGCCAGCACCACGACCCGCACGCCCTGCTCGGTGCCCACCCCGTCAACGGCGGCACCGCGATCCGGGTGCTCCGCCCGTTCGCCGACCGGGTCCTGGTGGAGACCGACCAGGGCTCCGTCGAGCTCACCCACCAGCAGGGCGGCCTGTTCACCGGTCTGCTGGCCGCTGCGGAGGCCCCCGACTACCGGCTGCTGGTCGACTACCCGGGCTCCGAACCGCTGCGCCAGCACGACGGCTACCGCACCCCGCCCACCCTCGGCGAGCTCGACCTGCACCTCATCTCCGAGGGCCGGCACGAGCAGCTCTGGCAGGCGCTCGGCTCGCACGTGCGCACCGTCGGCGGGGTCACCGGCACCGCGTTCGCGGTCTGGGCGCCGAACGCCGCCGGGGTGCGGCTGATCGGCGACTTCAACCACTGGAACGGCACCGGGCACCCGATGCGCTCGCTCGGCTCCTCCGGCGTCTGGGAGCTCTTCGTCCCCGACATCGGCGAGGGCGCCCAGTACAAGTACGAGATCCACACCCGGCACGGCCGGGTGCTCGACAAGGCCGACCCGCTGGCCCGGGCCGCGCAGCTGCCGCCCGGCACCGCCTCGGTCGTCACCAGCTCCTCCTACCGCTGGCAGGACGGCGAGTGGATGGCCCGCCGGGCCCGCACCGCGCACCACCGCGCCCCGATGTCGGTGTACGAGCTGCACCTGGCGTCCTGGCGGCCCGACCTCACCGACTACCGCGCGATCGCCGCCGAACTCCCGGCCTACCTGAAGGAGTTGAACTTCACCCACGTGGAGTTCATGCCGGTGATGGAGCACCCCTTCGGCGGCTCCTGGGGCTACCAGGTGTCGGGCTACTACGCGCCCACCTCCCGGCTCGGCGGCCCCGACGACTTCCGCTTCCTGGTCGACACCCTGCACCGGCACGGCATCGGCGTCATCGTCGACTGGGTGCCCGCGCACTTCCCCAAGGACGACTTCGCGCTGGCCCGCTTCGACGGCGAGCCGCTCTACGAGCCGGCCGACCCGCTGCGCGCCGAGCACCCGGACTGGGGCACCCTGGAGTTCGACTACGGCCGGGTCGAGGTGCGCAACTTCCTGGTGGCCAACGCGGTCTACTGGTGCGAGGAGTTCCACGTCGACGGCCTGCGGGTGGACGCCGTCGCCTCGATGCTCTACCTCGACTACTCGCGCGAGGGCGGCGCCTGGACCCCCAACCAGTACGGCGGGCGGGAGAACCTCGACGCGGCCGCCTTCCTCCAGGAGATGAACGCCACCGTCTACCGGCGCTGCCCGGGCGTGATCACCGTCGCCGAGGAGTCCACCGCCTGGGACGGCGTCACCCGGCCCACCGACCGGGGCGGTCTCGGCTTCGGCCTGAAGTGGAACATGGGCTGGATGCACGACTCGCTGGTCTACATGGGCAAGGACCCGGTGCACCGGCGGTTCCACCACAACGAGATCACCTTCTCGATGGTGTACGCCTGGTCGGAGAACTACGTCCTGCCGATCTCCCACGACGAGGTGGTGCACGGCAAGCAGGCACTGGTCTCCAAGATGCCCGGCGACTGGTGGCAGCAGCGCGCCAACCACCGCGCCTACCTCGGCTTCATGTGGGCCCACCCCGGCAAGCAACTCCTCTTCATGGGGCAGGAGTTCGCCCAGGGTTCCGAGTGGGACCACGAGCAGGGCCCGCAGTGGTGGGTGCTCGACGAGCAGTGGCCGGCCCACCGGGACCACCTCGGCGTGCGCCGCCTCGTGGCCGATCTCAACGGGCGCTACCTGGAGACCCCGGCGCTGTGGGAGCAGGACAGCGTCCCGGCCGGCTTCAGCTGGCTCGACGGCGGCGCCGCCGAGGACAACCTGCTCTCCTTCGTCCGCTACGCCGCCGACGGCACGCCGCTGGTCGCGGTCTGCAACTTCTCCCCCGTGGTGCGGCACGGCCGCCGGGTCGGCCTGCCCGAGCTGAACGGCCGCGACCAGCTGTGGGAGGAGGCCCTCAACACCGACGCCGCGGCCTACGGCGGCAGCGGGATCGGCAACTCCCACCCGGTGAAGTCGGAGGCCGTCGAGTGGGACGGCCAGCCGCGCAGTGCCGAGCTGGTGCTGCCGCCGCTGTCGACCGTCTGGCTCCGCCCGGCCTGACGGGCCGCTCCGGACCGCAGGGCCGCCGCTCCGCCCCCGTGGTGCGGAGCGGCGGCCCGACGGCGTCAGGGGCCGGGCGGGGGGAACGCGGGCAGGGTCAGGGGGCCGGAGAGGGCCCCCTCCGTGGACGGGAGCTCGGGGGCCGAAGGCCCGGTGGGCGAGGGCGGGACGGGCGAGGGCGAGGGCGAGGCGCCGCCGTTGTCCTGACCCGTCCAGGGCCTCGGGAAGGTAGCGGGGTCGAAGGGGAACAGCGTCCCGCTGATGCTCCCGCCGGTACCCGCCCCGGCGGTGGACAGCGTGACGACGGGGTGCTCCGGAATCGCGGCCAGGACCCCCGTCCACCGCTGGTCCGTCACCACCTCGGCCATCCGGTCCGGCGTCATCGGCGGGTCGACCCGGGTGATGCCCGACCCCTGCTCCAGCGGTTCGCGGTTCCACTCCTGCAGCAGCAGCTCGTAACCGCTCGTCGTGTCGAGCTTGGCGGACCACATCTTCGACCCGGCCGGTTCACCGTCCCGGGTACCGGCCCGGTACAGGACCAGCAGGGAGCCGTCCGCCGTGACGGTCTGGGTGCAGCTGTCGGGCGCGGTTGCGTAGGCGCAGCCGTCGCCGCCGGCGGGCACGCTCCGGCCGCGCGTGATCGAGAACAGGTACTGCACCCGGCCGTTGCCGTCGTCGTGGGTCAGCCGGACCTGCGGGGTGCCGCTCTCCGTCCCCCGCGCCTCGCCGACCTGGACCACGCTCCCGGCCGGCAGCAGCGGCGTCAGCAGGTCGAGGAACTCCTGGCCGGACACCGGCGCCGCGGTCGCCCCGGCGGACGGCGCGCCCGCCGCCGCGACCCGGCCGGTGCCACCGCCCGGCAGGCCGGCCAGCGCCACCCCGCCGACGCCGACCAGGGCCAGCGCGGCGGCGCCGGCCAGCACCGACGCCCGCCGGCGGCGGCGCAGTCGGCGCCCGTACGACCAGCCGGTGTCGACCAGCGGCAGGGGCTCGGTGTGGAACGTCTCCCCCGCCCGGGCCATCGCCGCGGAGAGGTCCTGCTCGTACTGGGTGTCGGTCTCGGGAAGGTCCCGGTCTGCGGGCATGCTGAACCACCGTTTCGGGTCGGTCGGTCGATGAAGGTCGGTCGATGGAGGTGGAGCGGGAGCTCAGTGGTCGGCGAGGGCGCGCAGGTCGTCGCCGAGCACGGCCCGGATCCGGGCCAGCGCCCGGACGGACTGCGTCCGCACGGCGCCCGGGCTGCGGCGGAGGATCTCGGCGGTCTGCTCGACGCTGCGGTCCTCCCAGTAGCGCAGGACCAGCACCGCCCGGTCGCGCGGCGAGAGCCGGGCGAGCGCGTCGACCAGCGCCAGCCGCAGCGCTGGGTCGCCCTCCCTGGCGGCGGTGTCCGGAACCGCGTCGACCGGCTGCTCGCCGCTGCTGCGCCGGCTGCGGTGCGACAGGAAGGCCCGGACCAGCACGGTGTGCGCGTAGCCGGCCGGGTTGTCGATCCGCTCGCGCGGGGCGAACCAGGAGGTCCGGTGCCACTGGGCGTAGATCCGCCCGAGCGTCTCCTGGACCAGGTCCTCCGCCAGGTGGGTGTCACCGCCCGCGAGCAGGCAGGCGGTGCGGTACAGGTGCGGGGTCCTCGCCGTCGCGAAGGCCCGGAAGTCCTCGTCCCGGCCCGCCTTCGTCCGTAGCTGACTCTCTCGTGCCATCCGCCGGGCTCCCCTGCCTCGTTTTCCCCTACACCTGAATGACCTGCGGACGGCCGGGCACGTTACAGGCACCCGCCGAATTCCCTCCGCCCCGCGGCTAGGCTCCCCGCCGGGGACGTCGGTGGGGACCGGGGGAGCTTCGTGGGGACGGTGCTGGGGTGGGGGTACGTGCTGCTGCCGCTGGTCTGCTGGGCGGTGCTGGCGCGGACCAGGGCGGTCGGGGCGGCGGTCGCCGGGGGGCTGGCCGCGTTGGCGGTCGTCCCGGTGGGCCTGGAGTACGGCTGGTTCCACAGCCGGGCCGTCGCGGAGTCGCAGGCCGGCTATCCGCTCGCCGCCGGACTGGTCGTGCTGCTCGGCGCCCTGGCCGAGCACCTGCGGCGCGGCCACCGGCCGGCCGGCGGGTCCGGCCGGACCACCGCCGCGATCGCCCTGACCGCGGCGCACGCGCTGCTCGGCCTCGTGGTCGGCCTGCTCTACCAGCTCGCCGTGCACGAGCCCTTCTCGCCCGAGCGGTACGAGCTGGCGCTGCCGCCCGGCCTCGCCGTCGAGCACGACAGCGGCCCGGACCGCGACTGCGGCCTGCACACCTGCCTGCGCGAACTGACGGTGGTGAGCACCGAGGGCCTGCCCGCCGCCGAGGTCGCCCGCCGGCTGCGGGAGCGGCTGACGGCGGACGGCTGGCGCACCCGGCCGGACCTCGTCCTGGCCCGTCGGCACGGGTGGCTGCTGGACAAGCGGATCACCCTGCTGACCGTCACCGAGCGGCCGGCCGGGGTCGCCGTCGAACTCGCCGGTCCGGACCGCTCGCCCTGGTGACCTTCGGCCCCTTGCCCCCGCCCGACCGTTCCGCTCGCCGACACGCGTTCACGGTGCGAATGTATGGTCGATATGACCACTTCCTGGGACGACGGGACGGAGAGAACCGCGTGGCGCGCAGCGTGTACGTGACCGGGATCGACCGGGGCGACGGCCGGCAGGCGGTGGAGCTCGGGGTCATGGAGCTGCTCACCCGCCAGGTGGACCGGGTCGGGGTGTTCCGTCCGCTGGTGCACGCCTCCGCGCAGGGCGCCGCCGGCTCCGACCACGTGGTCGAGCTGCTGCGGGCCCGCTACCGGCTGGACCTGCCGCCGGCCGACCTCTACGGCCTCGACTACGAGGCGGCCGCCGCGCTGCAGGCCGCCCAGGGCCAGGACGAGCTGGTCTCGGTCCTGGTGGACCGGTTCCGGGCGCTGGAGCGCCGCTGCGAGGCGGTGCTGGTGCTGGGCACCGACTTCGCGGACACCAACATCCCCGACGAGCTGGCCTTCAACGCCCGGCTGGCGAACGAGTTCGGCGCCGCCGTGCTGCCGGTGGTCGGCGGCCACGGCGAGGACGCGGACGCGGTGATCGCCGAGGTCCGCAACGCCCACCGCGCGTACACCGACCTCGGTTGCGAGACCCTGGCGATGGTCGCCAACCGGGTCGCCCCGGCGGCCAAGCAGCCGGTCCAGCGCAAGCTGACCGAGAAGCTGCCGATCCCCGCCTACGTCATCCCCGAGGAGCCGGCGCTGGCCGCGCCGACCGTCGCCCAGCTGGTCGAGGCCACCGGCGCCGAGGTGCTGATCGGCGACGCCTCCGGCCTCGCCCGGGACGTGCGCGGCTTCGTCTTCGGCGGCGCCATGCTGCCGACCTTCCTGGACGCGCTGACCGAGGGGGCGCTGGTCGTCACCCCCGGCGACCGCGCCGATCTGGTGATCGGCTCGCTGGCCGCGCACGCCGCCGGCGCCCCGCCGATCGCCGGGGTGCTGCTCACCCTCGGCCAGCACCCCGGCCCGAACGTGATGGCGCTCGCCGCCCGGCTGGCCCCCGGCACCCCGGTGGCGGTCGTCCCGGAGGGCAGCTGGCTCACCGCCGCCGCCCTGACCCATCTGGAGGGCAAGCTCTCCTCGGCCAGCCCGCGGAAGGCCGAGATCGCCCTCGGGCTGTTCGAACTGCACGTGGACACCGCCGAGTTGACCAATCTGATCGAGGTCGGCCGGTCCGAGCGGGTGACCCCGATGATGTTCGAGCACGCGCTGCTGGAACGGGCCAGGGCGGCCCGCCGGCACGTGGTGCTGCCGGAGGGCACCGAGGAGCGGGTGCTGCGCGCCGCCGAGATCCTGCTGCGCCGCAACATCTGCGACCTCACCCTGCTCGGCGAGGTCGACGCCGTCCGCCGCAGGGCCGCCGCCCTGGGCATCGCGCTGCCCGAGCCGGACGCCGGGGCCGACCGGGCCCAGGTGCGGATCGTCGACCCGGCCACCAGCCCGCTGCGCCGCCAGTTCGCCGAGCTGTACGCCAAGCTGCGGGCGCACAAGGGCATGACCGTGGAACTGGCCCTGGACGTGGTCACCGACGTCTCCTACTTCGGCACCCTGATGGTCCAGGAGGGCATCGCCGACGGGATGGTCTCCGGCGCGGTGCACTCCACCGCCGCCACCATCCGGCCCGCGTTCGAGGTGATCAAGACCTCGCCGGGCGCGTCCATCGTGTCCAGCGTCTTCTTCATGTGCCTGGCGGACAAGGTGCTGGTCTACGGCGACTGCGCGGTCAACCCGGACCCGGACGCCCAGCAGCTGGCCGACATCGCCATCCAGTCCGCCGCCACCGCCGCCCAGTTCGGGGTCGAGCCGAGGGTCGCGATGCTGTCCTACTCGACCGGCACCTCCGGCTCCGGGGCGGACGTCGACAAGGTCCGCAAGGCCACCGAGCTGGTCCGCGAGCTGCGCCCGGACATCCTGGTCGAGGGGCCGATCCAGTACGACGCGGCGGTGGACGAGTACGTCGCGGCGACCAAGCTGCCGGGCTCGGCGGTGGCGGGCCGGGCGACCGTGCTGATCTTCCCGGACCTCAACACCGGCAACAACACCTACAAGGCGGTGCAGCGCTCGGCGGGCGCGGTCGCCGTCGGGCCGGTGCTCCAGGGGCTCCGCAAGCCGGTCAACGACCTGTCGCGCGGCGCGCTGGTGCAGGACATCGTCAACACGGTGGCGATCACCGCCATCCAGTCCCAGGAGCGCACCGAGGTGAAGGCATGAGTGAAGGTACCCGCGTCCTGGTGCTGAACGCCGGGTCCTCGTCGGTGAAGTACCAGCTGATCGACATGCTGGACGGCGCCCGGCTCGCCTCCGGCCTGGTCGAGCGGATCGGCGAGACCGGCGGGCGGCTGGTGCACACCCCGCGCGGCGGCACCGAGCGGGAGGCCGCCCAGGCCTTCCCCGACCACGGCGCGGCCCTCAAGGCGGTCGCCGAGGAGCTGGCCGCCGACGGCCTCGGCCTGGACTCCCCCGAGCTGGCCGCGATCGGGCACCGGGTGGTGCACGGCGGACTGCGGTTCACCGAGCCGACCGTGATCACCGACGAGGTGCTGCGGGAGATCCGCCGGCTGATCCCGGTGGCGCCGCTGCACAATCCGGCCAACATCACCGGCATCGAGGTGGCCCGCGCGCTGCGGCCCGACCTGCCGCAGGTGGCCGTCTTCGACACCGCCTTCCACGCCTCGATGCCGGAGTACGCCGCCCGGTACGCGATCGACCGGGCGGTGGCCGACGAGCACCGGGTGCGCCGCTACGGCTTCCACGGCACCTCGCACCAGTACGTCTCGCGGGCCACCGCGCGGCTGCTCGGCAAGGACCCGGCCGAGGTCAACGTGATCGTGCTGCACCTGGGCAACGGCGCCTCCGCCTCGGCCGTGAGCGGGGGGCGCTGCGTCGACACCTCGATGGGCCTGACCCCGCTGGAGGGCCTGGTGATGGGCACTCGTTCGGGTGATATCGACGCCGGCGTGGTCTTCCACCTGCACCGGGTCGGCGGCCTGTCGGTCGACGCGATCGACGACCTGCTCAACCGCCGCAGCGGGCTGCTGGGCCTGTGCGGCGACAACGACATGCGCGAGATCATGCGCCGCGCCGACGCGGGCGACCAGGACGCGCGACTGGCCTTCGACACGTACGTGCACCGGGTGCGCAAGTACGTCGGCGGCTACTACGCGGTCCTCGGCCGGGTGGACGCGATCGCCTTCACCGCCGGGGTCGGGGAGAACGCCGCGCCGGTGCGCGCGGCGGTCGCCGCCGGCCTGGAGGAACTCGGCATCGCCGTCGACCCGGAGCTCAACTCGGTACGCTCGCGCGAGCCGAGGATCATCTCTCCCGCGCTGCTGCCGTCCGGGAGCCGCGCCCGGGTGGCGGTCGCCGTCGTCCCGACCGACGAGGAGCTGGAGATCGCCCGGCAGACCTTCGCCCTGGTGCACCGATCGGCCGAAAACTGACCCATCGTCGTCTCGCTCCGCGGAATCCTTCGTCGGCGATTCCTTTCCATTCGGGCCGAATGCACCCATAACACGAACGGATAGACTGATCGATATGCGCCGAGCGAAAATTGTCTGCACCCTGGGTCCCGCGACGGACTCCTACGAACAGCTGAAGGCCATCGTCGAGGCGGGCATGAACGTCGCCCGACTGAACATGAGCCACGGCACCCACGCGGACCACGAGGAGCGGTACCGCAAGGTCCGCCAGGTCTCGGAGGACACCGGCAAGGCCATCGGCGTCCTGGCCGACCTCCAGGGTCCCAAGATCCGTCTGGCGACCTTCGCCAACGGCCCGGTGACCGTCGACAACGGCGACGAGTTCACCATCACCACCGAGGACGTCCCCGGTGACCAGTACATCTGCGGGACCACCTACAAGGGCCTGCCCGGCGACGTCAAGCCCGGCGACCCGGTCCTGATCAACGACGGCGTCATCGCCCTGGAGGTCGTCAGCGTCGACGGCCCGCGGGTGAGGACCGTGGTCGTCGAGGGCGGCGTGCTCTCGAACAACAAGGGCATCAACCTCCCCGGCGCGGCCGTCAACGTGCCCGCCCTGTCCGAGAAGGACAAGGAGGACCTGCGGTTCGCCCTCCGTCTGGGCGTCGACATGGTCGCGCTGTCCTTCGTCCGCAACGCCGCGGACGTCAAGGACGTGCACGCGGTCATGGACGAGGTCGGCATCCGGGTGCCGGTCATCGCCAAGATCGAGAAGCCGCAGGCCGTCGAGGCCATGGAGGAGATCGTCCTCGCCTTCGACGCGATCATGGTGGCGCGCGGCGACCTGGCCGTCGAGTACCCGCTGGAGCGGGTGCCGCTGGTCCAGAAGCAGCTGATCACCCTGGCCCGCCGGAACGCCAAGCCGGTCATCGTCGCCACCCAGATGATGGAGTCGATGATCCACGCCTCGCGCCCCACCCGCGCCGAGGTCTCCGACGTCGCCAACGCCATCCTGGACGGCACCGACGCGGTCATGCTGTCCGCCGAGTCCAGCGTCGGCAAGTACCCGGTCGAGACCGTCCGCACCATGAGCCGGATCTGCGAGAAGGCCGAGGAGGAGCTGCTCTCCCAGGGCCTCCAGCCGCTCAACCCGGGCCGCAAGCCGCGCACCCAGGGCGGCTCGATCGCCCGCGCCGCGTGCGAGCTGGGCGACTTCCTCAACGGCAAGGCGCTGGTCGCGTTCACCAAGTCCGGTGACACCGCGCGCCGGCTCTCCCGCTACCGTTCGCCGATCCCGGTGATCGCGTTCACCCCGGACAACGCCACCCGCAACCAGCTCTCGCTGAGCTGGGGCGTCGAGGCCCACGTCACCGAGCAGGTCGGCTCGACCGACGCGATGGTGGCCCAGGTCGACGGCGAGCTGCTGCGCATCGGCGAGCTGAACGAGGGCGACACCGTCATCGTCACGGCCGGCTCCCCGCCCGGGATCCCCGGCAACACCAACATGGTCCAGGTCCACCACCTGGGCACGCGCAGCGCGTAAGCGGCGCGGAACACGCCCGTGGGGCGGCCCCTCCTCGTCGGAGGGGCCGCCCCACGGGCGTTTCCGGAGCCGGGGCGGATCAGGCCGCCCCGGGGTACGGCTGGTCGTCGTTGTAGAGCTTCATGCCGGGGATCTTCAGGGTCCCGCCGAACTGGCCGGACTGGATCGCGGTCACCCCGGTCAGCTCGATCCACAGCGGCAGCTGGAGCTGGCCGATCAGGTCGTAGAGCCACTGCGGCAGCGGCCCGTCCGGAGTGAGGGTCAGCTCGCCCAGGTCGATCGGGATCGGCAGGCCGAGCACCTTGGCCAGGTGGCCGGAGAGCCGCTCGACGTACATGGTGACCGGGCCCTGGCGCATCGTCGAGACCGAGCCCGGCGCGCCCTTCACGTGGAAGGTCTTGCCGTTCCCCTGCAGCGTCGTCATGTGCAGGTTCTCGATGTCGACCGTCTCCACCTCGAACTTCAGCACCCGCTTGGTACCGGTCGGCGTCTGGACGTTGACCACGCCCAGCAGCACCGCGTGGTTCAGGGTGAGCCGGCTGGTCTGGAGGGTCCAGTTCTGGTCCGGCACCAGGATCGGGTTGTCCGGCGGCTTGCCGGCCGGGCTCAGCGCCTTGGTGTCGACCAGGCAGTTCGGGTCCTTCGACGGGGTGCCCGAGGCGGACGGCGTCGCCGTGGCGGACCCGGCGGCGGGCTTCGCGGACGCCTTGCCGGACGCCTTCGCGGAGGCCGACGCGGAGGGCGCCGTGCCGCCGGTGGCCGGGGCGCCGGTCGTGGGCGCCGCGGTGGGCTTCGGGCTCGTCGGCGCGGTGGTGCCCGGCGCCGTGGTGCCCGGGGCGGTCGGCGCGGCGGTGCCGGCCGGGGTGCCCGTCGGCCCGGTGGACGGGGCGGTGGACGGCCCGCCGGTCCGGGCCGGCGACGCGGAGCCCGACGCGGCGGGCGCGGGGGCGGCCGGGGCGACGGCACGGGTCCCGGCCGCCGGGCTCGCGGTGGCCGTCGGGCTCGGCGTGCCGCCCGGGAGGAGCAGATCGGTGACCCCGCCGACGATGTCGCCGATGAGTCCGGCCTGGACGACCCCGCCGCCGCCCGCCGTACGGGCCTTGGTGGCGGCCGGCTCCGGCGCGGTCGTGCCGGCCGCCGGGGCGGTCGTGGGCGCGGCGGGTACGGTCTCGGCGGGCGCCGTCACGGGCGGTGCCGCGGGCACCGTCGTCGGCCCGGCCGCGGGCGCGGCCGTCGGCTCGGGCGCGGTGGTGGCCGGCGCCTCGGGGATCGGGACGGACGGGCCCGGGATCGGCGGCGGCAGCTCGCTCTTGGGCACCGGTGTCTCGACGACCTTCGGCGGCGCGTCCGGGGCGGTGGCGCACGGCTTGCTGGCCGCGGTCTCCGCGATCGCCGGGTTCGGCGTGTACGTGGCGGCCATCAGCAGCGCGGTCGGCACCGCCGCCATCGCCAGCGCCCGGCCGCGCAGCCGGAGCCGTACGGGTGTGCGGGGCGCCGCGTGCCGGGGCGAACGGCGCTCCGCCGGCTCGGGAAGCTCCTCGCGCGGGTCGCTCACCGGACCTCCTTGGGCTCTACGGCCTGCTGCGCCGGAACGGTCCCCCCGGCGGCGGGCGGCTCGGCGGCGACCTCGGCGGCGGGCTCCTCGGGGACCGGCTGCTCGGCAACCGGCTGCTCGGCAACCGGCTGCTCCGCGACGGGCGCGGCGGAAGGCTGCTCGGTGGCGACTGACTCGGCCGTCGTCCCCTCGGCCGCCTCGGCCACGGTGGCGACCGCCGGCTCGGGCAGCTTGGCCCACGCCATCATCAGTCCGCCGCCGATCAGCCCCGGCAGCAGCGCCATGCCGAAGCCGGCGAGGTTGGAGACCGGGATCGACACCAGCGTCAGCAGCGTGGTGGCGACGCCCGCGAAGATCCGGACGGCGGGCTGGAACCAGGCGGTGAGCCCGAGGATGATCAGGAGCACGCCGATGATCAGCGAACCGGCGCCCGCCGTGGTCGACATGGCGATGGTCACGCCGCCCAAGGACAGGTGCGCGTAGGGGAAGTACAGGATCGGGACGCCGGCGATCATGGCCAGCAGGCCGCCCCAGAAGGGCCTGGAGCGGCGGAAGTCACGGAAGCCCCGCCAGAACGCCCCGACCAGGTTCCGATGTTCGGGCCGAGCCTCGGCCGTTGCGCTGGACATGGTGCAGCTCCTCGATGTCTCTACGAGGGAAGAACTGTGATGTCGGGCCGGGGGCGGTGTTCGCCGCCCCCGGCCCGCGTGGAACCCTCACCCGGACGTGCCGGTGGGCACGCCCTCAGCCGGGGCTCAGAAGCACTCGTTGCCCGCGCCGTCGCCGCTCTTGAGCTTGAGGCTCAGGCCGTTGAGCACGAAGGTGCCGGCCGAGGTGGCGCGCGCGGTCTGCTTGACGTCGGTCAGCACGGCCTGCTTGGCGGCCTGGGAGAAGCCCACCGCGCCGGTCGGGAGCTTCGCACCGGCCTCCTTCAGCGCCGGGTGGCCGTGCCAGCCCTGGGTGGCCGAACCGGTGAGGGTGGAGGCGTCCTGGCCGATGTTGATGTCGGTGAAGGTCGCGTCGGCGTCCAGCTGCTCCAGGTCGATGAGCAGGTTGTGCGCGGTGACCGGCTTCTTGTCGTCGTTGCCGGCGTTCAGCTGGAGGGTGATCTTGCCGAGGCCGAGACGCGACAGGTCGGTGACGACCGACTGGCAGAGGTTGTGGATCTCGGCGTCGTCGAAGGCCGAGACGGCGACCGGGTGCAGCGTTCCGTTGGCCTCGACGTCGACCGCGCCGAACTGGGCGAAGTTGTCGCCCTTCAGGTACGAGGTCTTCACCTTGAACTGCTGGCCGGAGACGCTGAACGACGCGGCGAGCGCGCTGTTGGCGATGGAGACACCGACCATCGCGGTGGCCGCGATGCTCGGGACCATCACCAGGGCGAAGCGCTTCCAGCGGGTCTTGCCGTGGGTCTGGGACATGCGTGTCCTCCTTCTGGACGTACATCTCCGGCTCCCCGGTGGCGCATCCCGCGTCAATGGGGGCCTGGGATGGGAGAGAGCTACGTCCTCGGTAGCGGAGAGCGCCGTGGCAACACGGGCGATCCCCCCGAGCGACAACCAGTGACCGCGCGGGCAGCGCGGCCTTGCGAAGGACAGGAACCGCCGTGGGAGCGGATACCCCCCTGCCTTCTCGCCGGCGGCGGGGCCGTCGGCAGCCCGGTGGGGATCCCCTACGTCGGGCCCGCCGACCGGCTGCCGGCGGAGGTCGAATCGTGGGGACCGGGCGTGCCGATGCTGCTCGAATCCCGGGCTGAGCACAAGAGGTCGCATTACTGACGGGTAATCCCATACGAGCCGAAACGATCATGGAATCGGCCAGGAAGACACGCAGAGTGACGAAATGGAGGATTAGTGAGGGCGAAATCCCTCGGAAACATCAGCGAAACACCCGTGGACGGTCACATGTCGTGACCGTCCACGGGTGTTGTCAAGATTTGGTAAACCTCAGCGGCGATGACCGGATTGTCGCCAAATCACCAGGCGGCACCGCAGGTCACCCGCCGTGTCACCGGGCCGGGCGCGGCACGCCGTTCGCGGCGACCGACTCAGAACAGCACCCGGGCCAGCGCCTGACGCGCCGCGGTGACCCGCGGGTCCTCGGTGCCGATCACCTCGAACAGCTCCAGCAGCCGCACCCGGACCGCGTCCCGGTCCTCGCCGAAGGTCCTGCCGACCGTCGTCACCAGCCGGCCGAAGGCGTCCTCGACGTGCCCGCCGACCAGGTCCAGGTCGGCCGCGCCCAGCTGGGCCGCGACGTCCTTGGGGTCGGCGGCCGCGGCCGCCCTGACCGTCTGCGGATCCAGCCCCTCGACCCGGTGCAGCAGTTGCGCCTGCGCCAGGCCGAGCCTGGCCTCGGTGTTGCCCGGCTGCTCGACCAGCACGTTCCGGTAGGCCTGGACGGCACCGGCCAGGTCGCCCCGGTCCAGCGCGTCGTGGGCGGCGGAGAGCGCCGGGTCCTCCGGTCGCTGCGGGACGGCGGCCTCGCCGCCCTCGGCCGGAGCGCCGGTGCCGCCGACGATGCCGAAACGCTGCTCGGCGACCAGGATCAGCTGGTCCAGCACCTTGCGGACGTTGGCCTCGTTCTCGGCCCCCTGGAACAGCGGCACCAACTGGCCGGCGACCACGGCCATCACGGCCGGGATGCCCTGGATGCCGAACTGCTGGGCGATCAGCTGGTTGGCGTCCACATCGATCTTGGCGAGCACGATCCGGCCGGCGTACTCCTCGGCCAGACGCTCCAGGATCGGGCTGAGCTGCTTGCAGGGCCCGCACCACTCGGCCCAGAAGTCGACGACCACCGGCACCTCGGTGGACCGCTGTACGACCTCGGTCTCGAAGGTGTCCTCGGTGACGTCGATGACGAGCTCGTAGCCGACCCCGGCCGGGGCGACCCCGGCCTCCTCGGCGGCGGCCGACTGGCGGGCCCGCTCGGCCCTGGCCTGCTCGGCCTTCTGGGCAGCCTCGCCGGCTGCCTTCACTGCGGCGAGGTCGACCGCGCCACGCAGGGCGGCACTGTTGAGACGAGAATTCCGTGGCTGCATGGCACCATCCTCCCCCGCTCGCGCCGCCGGTGGGCACCAACCTCCCGGAAATCGCCCCGCGCGGGCTGCGCGGTCCCGATCCCCGAGGTGGTGCGCCCACCTCCGAGTAGCCTGAACCGTTCGGCGCGGATCCCCATCCGCGCCCGCGCCGCTCCCGTCCCACGGGGACACGGCGCCTGGTCGTCGCTTTCGCTACGAGTCGTAGCGTAACTGGATCGGGGCCACCCGCCGCAACCCCTATCGGCAGTCGCCCGACGTGAGCTGGGCCACTTTCCCGGGCGCCCCGGCTGACCTGGGTGCGGAGGAGTCGCTACCGTTACCGGTCCCACCCAAGTTACTTACCGGTAAATCGCAAGGAGGCCCGGTGCCGGCCCCCCAGCCACCCGCGACCCCGCCGCACGAGGTCCGCCCGGCCGAGGCCCCCCAGGACGCGCCCCGGGGCCCCGGGCTCCCCACCCCCACCCGCTCCCCGGAGCCCCCCGAGGGGGGCTCCGCCCGGGCCAAGGGGCGGCCGCGCAGCGCCGCCGCCGACCGCGCCATCCTGGACGCCACCCGCGAGGCCCTCGCCGAACTCGGCTGGGGCGGACTGACCATGGGCCATGTGGCGACCAGGGCCGGGGTCGCCAAGACCACCCTGTACCGGCGCTGGCCGTCCAAGAACGAGCTGGTGGTCGACGCCGTCGCGAGCCTCTTCGACGAGCTGGTGATGCCCGACCTCGGCAGCCTGCGGGCCGACATCGAGGCGGTGGTGACCCAGTTCGCCGATCTGCTGGCCCGCCCGGAGACCCAGGCCGCGCTGCTCGCCCTGTTCGCCGAGGGCACCCGCGACCGTCAGCTGCGGAGGCGGATCCGGGAGGCGATCGTCGATCCGCAGAAACGGCTGGTCCGGCAGGGCCGGTCCGCCGCCCAGGCCCGGGGCGAGCTGGCCCCGGACTGCGACGAGGCCGCCGCCCGCGAGGAGATCGACATCATCTTCGACACCATCGCCGGGACGGTCGAGCACCGGGTGCTGGTCAGTGGCGAGCCGATCACCCCGGAGTGGACCCGCCGCTTCACCGGCCTGCTGCTCGGCCCGTTCCCGAGCCTGCTCGACGGCTGAGGGCGGCCGCAGGCACGCCGAAGGGCCGTCCGGCGCCACGGGGCACCGGACGGCCCGACCGCTCGACGCCCTAGAACCGGGCGGTCTCCCGGTAGATGCCCCACTCCTCGCGCAGGGCGTTGCAGATCTCGCCGAGGGTCGCCTCGGCGCGCACCGCGTCCAGCATCGGCGGGATCATCGACTCGCCGGACCGCGCGGCGGCCAGCATCGCGTCCAGCCCGGCCCGGACCGCGGCCTCGTCGCGGGCCGCCCGGCGGGCGCCCAGCACCCGGACCTGCTCCCGCTCCACCTCGTGGCTGACCCGGAGGATCTCCAGCTCGGGGGTGACGCTGCGGGGGTGGCAGTTGACGCCGACGACCCGCTTCTCGCCCTTCTCCACCGCCTGCTGGTACTGGAAGGCCGCCTCGGCGATCTCGCCGGTGAACCAGCCGTCCTCGATCCCGCGCAGGATCCCGGAGGTGATCGGGCCGATCGGGTGGTCCTCCCGGCCCTTGTCCAGGATCTTCCGGAAGATCTCCTCGGCCTGCTGCTCGATCCGGTCCGTCATCGCCTCGACGTACCAGGAACCGCCCAGCGGGTCGGCCACATTGGTGATGCCGGTCTCCTCCATCAGCACCTGCTGGGTGCGCAGGGCGATCTCGGCGGCCTGCTCGGAGGGCAGCGCCAGGGTCTCGTCCAGGGCGTTGGTGTGCAGCGAGTTGGTGCCGCCGAGCACCGCCGAGAGCGCCTCGACGGCGGTGCGGACCACGTTGTTGTACGGCTGCTGCGCGGTGAGCGAGACACCGGCGGTCTGGGTGTGGAACCGCAGCCACTGGGCCTTGTCGGTCCTGGCGCCGAACCGCTCGCGCATCCAGCGGGCCCAGATCCGCCGGGCGGCGCGGAACTTGGCGATCTCCTCGAAGAAGTCCAGGTGCGCGTCGAAGAAGAACGACAGACCGGGCGCGAAGACGTCCACGTCCAGACCCCGGGAGAGGCCCAGCTCGACGTAGGCGAAGCCGTCGGCCAGGGTGTACGCGAGCTCCTGCGCGGCCGTCGCGCCGGCCTCGCGGATGTGGTAGCCGGAGACCGACAGCGGCTTGTAGGCCGGGATGCCCTCGGCGCAGTGGGCCATCAGGTCGCCGATCAGCCGCAGGTGCGGCTCTGGGGCGAAGAGCCACTCCTTCTGGGCGATGTACTCCTTGAAGATGTCGGTCTGCAGGGTGCCGTTGAGCACGGCCGGGTCGACGCCCTGCCGCTCGGCGGCCACCAGGTACATGCAGAAGATCGGCACGGCCGGGCCGCTGATCGTCATCGAGGTGGTGACCTCGCCCAGCGGGATGCCGCGGAACAGCACCTCCATGTCGGCGGCCGAGTCGATCGCCACACCGCAGTGGCCGACCTCGCCGAGCGAGCGCGCGTCGTCCGAGTCGTAGCCCATCAGGGTCGGCATGTCGAAGGCCACCGAGAGGCCGCCGCCGCCCGCCTCCAGGATCATCCGGTAGCGCTCGTTGGTCTGCTCGGCGTTGCCGAAGCCGGCGAACTGGCGGATGGTCCACGTCCGGCCCCGGTAGCCGGTCGCGTGCAGACCGCGGGTGTACGGGTACTCCCCGGGCCAGCCGATCCGCTCGAAGCCCTCGACGGGCTGCCCGGGGGCCGGGCCGTAGACCGGCTCGACCTCGTCCCCGGAGAGGGTGGTGAAGTCCGCGTCCCGCTTGCGGGAGCTGTCGTACCGCTGCTGCCAGCGCTGCCGTCCGCGCTCGATCTCCTCGGCGTCCATGACCCCGAACTCCGCTCCGTACGGCCGCCACACCAACGGGCGGCACAGCTATTAGGACGTCCTACCAATTTACTCGGACGTCCTACTATTTGTCGACGGACACCCGGCCAAGCACACCGGGAGCATGCGAAAGGGCGCCCTCCCCCGGACGGGGAAGGGCGCCCTCTGCGGCTTCTGCGGCCTCGGCGCGGGGGCCGACGGCGGCTGGGCTCAGACGCCGGCCGGCTGGCGGGCGGCGTCACCGGCGGACTGCCCGGCGGCCGCCTCGGCGACCACCTTGCGCTCGGCGACGAAGGAGGCGAACGGGATGCAGCCGGCGGCCAGGAAGAAGACCATCCGCCCCAGCGGCCACTTGAGCTTCTGGCCGAGCAGGAAGGTCACCACGAAGTACCCGATGTAGAGGTATCCGTGCAGCATCGCGACGTAGGTGGTCACGTCCTCGGCCGCGTGGAAGCCGTACTTCGCGACCATGAAACCGCAGAAGACCAGCAGCGCCACACCGGTCGCAAGGGCCAGGGCGCGGTACCAGCCCAGCAGGGGGGTCGCCTTCATCTCTGCATCGCCTCGTCAGTCAGCATCGGGGGGGGGTACGTCCTGATCCGCGCACCGCTCCCACGAGGGTAGCCGCCCTCACGCCCCGCCCGGCGCAGGCCCCTCGCCCGGCAGCTCGGCGAAGTCGCCGGCCGCCACCCGCAGCGGGCGCAGCAGGTCGAACACCTCGCGGCACTGCCCGCCGTCGAACTCCTCCAGGCCGAAGTCCATCTCCATGAGCTCCCCGGTGGCCCCCTCGACGACCTCGCGCCCCCGGTCGGTGATCGTGGCGAGCACGCCCCGGCCGTCCAGCGGATTGGGGCGGCGGGCGACCAGCCCGGCCCGCTCCAGGCGGTCGACGGTGTTGGTGACGCTGGTCGGGTGGACCATCAGGCGCTCGCCGATCTTGGAGAGCGACAGCTCCCCGGTCCGGCTGAAGGTGAGCAGCACCAGCGCCTCGTAGCGGGCGAAGGTCAGCCCGTACGGCTTGAGCACCGCGTCCACGCGGGACAGCAGGATCTGGTGGGCCCGCATGATCGAGGTGATCGCCGCCATCGCGGGGACGGCTCCCCAGCGGCGGGTCCACAGCTCGTCGGCACGGGCGATCGGGTCGAAGTCGAGTGCGAGGGGCTTGGCCACCTCCCAACCGTACCGGCGGGAGGGGTCGGTGCTACCAGGCGTCCTGAGGGATGGACAAGCGCGACACGTGGCGGGATCACGCCAGCGGGCCCGTCAGGTCCGTACCAGCACGTTGCGGGGGTGTGAACGGGTACCAACCGTTCCGCCGGCCGGGCCGGGAGGCCCCCGGACCGCCCGCGGACGGCATCGGCGCCGCTACCGGGCGGCGGTTCGGGCCGGAACCCGTGGCCGGGCCGGCGGATTCGCCCCATTCCTCACTCTGTTCACGTTCCGCCACATTGGCGAGACCTGGCCAATCCATGAACAAGACCTGTCATTTCACTTGTTGGATTGTCATGCTTTCGCCCAGCCCCGTCCGGTGGTCACCGCCCCACTCACCGGTGACCGCCGTGGACCGCACGGAGCAGCACGCCAGCGCCCGTTCCGCCCCTAAGGTGCCAACCCCGGCACCCCGGAGCGAGGCGCGACCGCGCACACGCGGTTTCCCGGAAGGACCTGTACGTGAAGCGATCGCTCGCAGCCGGCGCCGTACTCTCCGCCACCGCCCTCCTCACCGGCGTCATCCAGGTGAGCACCGCTGCCCAGGCCACCCCCACCCCCTCGGTCCAGGCCCAGGCCGCCGAGCACCGCGCCGGCCTGATCGCGCTGGCGAACGGCGAGTCCGGCCCGCTGACCAAGGCGCTCGGCCTCGGCGGCAAGGAGACCCTGGTCGCCAAGGACGCCGTGGTGGACGCCGACGGCACCCGCCACCTCCGCTTCGAGCGCACCTACGCCGGACTCCCGGTGCTGGGCGGCGACCTGGTCGTGCACCAGGCCGCCGGCGGCGCGGTCGAGGCCGTGGACAAGGCCGTCACCGCGCCGATCGCGGTGCCCAGCCTGACCCCGGCGATCCCGGCCGACAAGGCCGCCGCCCAGGCCTCCGGCGCGGTCGCCTCCAGTGTCGGCATCGCCGCCGACAAGGACGAGTCCCCGCTCGCCGAGGTGCACCAGGCCGGGGCCGCCCAGCTGGTCGTCTGGGCCGCCGACGGCAACCCGCGGCTGGCGTACCGGACCACCGTCCAGGGCGTGCGCGCCGACGGCACCCCGAGCAGCCAGCTGCTGGTCACCGACGCCGCCACCGGCGAGGTGCTGTCCACCCACGAGCAGGTGCAGACCGCCACCGGCACCGGCAAGGGCGTCTTCGTCGGCAGCGTCCCGCTGACCACCACCAAGAGCGGCTCCACCTACCAGCTGAAGGACACCACCCGCGGCGGGCAGTCCACCAGCGACCTCAAGGGCAAGACCTCGGGCTCCGGCACCCTCTTCACCGACGCCGACAACGCCTGGGGCGACGGCACCGCCGCCAACCGCCAGTCGGCCGCGGTGGACGCGCAGTTCGGCGCGGCGGCCACCTGGGACTACTACAAGAACACCTTCGGCCGCAGCGGCATCAAGAACAACGGCGTGGGCGCCACCAGCCGGGTCCACTACGGGCGCAACTACGTCAACGCGTTCTGGGACGACACCTGCTTCTGCATGACCTACGGCGACGGCAGCGGCAACACCAACCCGCTGACCGCGCTGGACGTCGCGGGCCACGAGATGACCCACGGCGTCACCTCGGCCACCGCCGGCCTGAACTACTCGGGCGAGTCCGGCGGCCTCAACGAGGCCACCTCGGACATCTTCGGCACCATGGTCGAGTGGTCCGCGAACCTCCCCGCCGACAAGCCGGACTACCTCATCGGCGAGGAGATCGACATCAACGGCGACGGCACGCCGCTGCGCTACATGGACAAGCCCTCCAAGGACGGCGGCTCGGCCGACTACTGGTCCTCCTCGGTCGGCAACCTGGACGTGCACTACTCCTCGGGCGTGGCCAACCACTTCTTCTACCTGCTGGCCGAGGGCAGCGGCGCGAAGACCGTCAACGGCGTCGCGTACAACAGCCCGACCTCCAACGGCTCGACGCTCACCGGCATCGGCCGCGACAAGGCCGCGGCGATCTGGTACCGCGCGCTGACGGTCTACTTCACCTCGACCACCAACTACAAGGCGGCCCGGACCGGCACCCTGAGCGCCGCGAAGGACCTCTACGGCGCCGGCAGCGCCGAGTACAACGCGGTCGCGGCCGCGTGGAGCGGCGTCAACGTCAACTGACGCGCGGTCCGACGGACGTCCGGGGCCCTCACTGGGAGGGGAGGCCCCGGACGTCCGTCCTTTTCCGGCGTCCGGCGGCCCCTCCCGCGCGTCCGCCCGCCCCTCCCCCGCGTCCGGCCGTCCTTTCCCGCGCGCCCGTCCCTCCCGCGCGCCCGCCCGTTCCTCCTCCGCCCGCGTAGCAAGACCGGCGGAGGCCGACAAGGGCCGCCGCTGGCGGGATCCCGCCAGCGGACGAAAGCGGACAACCGGCACAACCGTCGCACCGCCACCACCCGTTGGGGCCTTGGCGAGACCTGGCCAATACCCGGTCGCTCCCTGTTGTTCGCCGAACTGACTTGTCATGCTTCTGCCCAAGCCCCGTCCGGACGTCCGTCGCCCCACCCACCGACGGACCGTCAGGCCGCACGGAGCAGCACGTCAACGCCCTACCGCCCCAAGGCGCCAACCCCGGCGCCCCGGTACGCGGCGTGACCGCGCACCCGCGGTTTCGTGGAAGGAACCCCGCACGTGAAGCGAAAGCTGACAGCCGGCGCCGTACTCTCCGCCTCCGCACTTCTGGCCGGCGCCATCCAGGTCGCGGCCGCCCCCGCCCAGGCCGCCCCCGTCCAGCAGCGCGAGGCGATCATCGCCCTGGCCGGCCAGCAGGCCGCGCCGGTGGCGAAGGCCATCGGCCTCGGCGGCCAGGAGCAGCTGATCGTCAAGGACGCGATCGTCGACGCCAACGGCACCCGCCACCTGCGCTACGACCGGACCTACGCCGGCCTGCCGGTCCTGGGCGGCGACCTCATCGTCCACCAGAAGGCGAACGGCACCGTCGCCTCCGTGGACCGCGCCTTCGACGGCCGGCTCTCGCTGCCGAGCCTCACCCCCAAGCTCTCCGCCGGCACCGCCTCCACCCAGGCCGTCGACTCGGTCCGGGCCACCGTCGGGATCGCCCCGGCCGACGAGGACGCGTCGCCGGTCACCCGGGTCGACGGCGCGAGCAGCCCGACCCTGGTGGTCTGGGCGGGCGACGGCAGCCCGCGGCTGGCGTACCAGACCGTGGTCCACGGCGAGCGCGCCGACGGCACCCCGAGCAGCCAGCGGCTGGTCACCGACGCCGCCACCGGCCAGCTGCTCTCCACCCACGAGGAGGTGCAGACCGCCACCGGCACCGGCAAGGGCGTGCACGTCGGGACGGTGACCCTGACCACCACCCAGAGCGGGTCCACCTACCAGCTCAAGGACGCCTCCCGCGGCAACCAGTGGACCGGCAACGCCAAGAGCGGCAACGCGCTGTACACCGACGCGGACAACAACTGGGGCAACGGCAGCGCCTCGGACACCCAGTCCGCCGCGGTCGACGCGCAGTTCGGCACCGGGGCGACCTGGGACTACTACAAGGCCAAGTTCAACCGGAACGGCATCAAGAACAACGGTGTCGGCGCCAGCAACCGGGTGCACTACGGCAACGCCTACGTCAACGCCTTCTGGCAGGACTCCTGCTTCTGCATGACCTACGGCGACGGCACCGGCAACGTCAACCCGCTGACCGCCATCGACGTGGCCGGCCACGAGATGAGCCACGGCGTCACGGCGGCGACCGCCAACCTCACCTACTCCGGCGAGTCCGGCGGCCTCAACGAGGCCACCTCGGACATCTTCGGCACCATGGTCGAGTGGTACGCCAACCTGCCCTCGGACGTGCCGGACTACCTGATCGGCGAGAAGATCAACATCTTCGGCAACGGTCAGCCGCTGCGCTACATGGACAAGCCCTCCAAGGACGGCTCGTCCAAGGACTCCTGGTACTCCGGGATCGGCAGCATCGACGTCCACTACTCCTCGGGTGTCGCGAACCACTTCTTCTACCTGCTGTCGGAGGGCAGCGGCGCGAAGGTGATCAACGGCGTCAGCTACAACAGCCCGACCTCGAACGGCTCCACGATCACCGGCATCGGCCGCGACAAGGCCGCCGCGATCTGGTACCGCGCGCTGACGACCTACTTCACCTCGAGCACCAACTACAAGGCCGCCCGCACCGGCACGCTGAACGCCGCCAAGGACCTCTACGGCGCCGGCAGCGTGGAGTACAACACGGTGGCCGCGGCCTGGAGCGCGGTGAACGTCAACTAGTCGGGACCGGACCACTCCCGGAAATGCGACAGGCTGCCGGGGCCCACTGGGAGAGGGGGCCCCGGCAGCCTGTCGGCGTCGGGCGTCGGGAGGGCTCGCGCGGGCCCGTCAGGCCGCGGCCGGCACCGGGGCCGCGGCCCCGGCGCGCTCCTCCTTGGCGAGCATCCGCTCGGCCACGAAGCCGCCGCCGGGCAGCACCGACAGGACGAACAGCACGGCACCGCGCTTGACGTCCCACTTCTGCGACTGCCAGGCCATGATCCAGAAGACCACGTAGAGGATGAACAGGATCCCGTGGACCATGCCCATCACCGGCACACCGTTGAAGCTGGTGGTGCGCTTGAGCACCGAGCACAGCAGCAGGAGCAGGAACGAGACCCCTTCGGGGCCGGAGACCAGGCGCAGACGGTGGACGGCGCTGCTGTTCACGATGGGTACCTCGATACGGGGGCTCGGAGATCGCTTGTGAACCGACTCACAAGCATCCGCCCCATTATCACCGAGCACATGTCCGACCCCGCCGCCGGGGTGCGGGGAGCGGAGTCCGGACGGCCGCTTTGTACCGGACGCGTACCAGAACCGGGCCTCCCCCTCCCCCGCCCGGCCCGCCGACCGCTACATTGCGGCCGTGGCACAGTTTCGACTCCAGGGGTCCAAGACGCTCGCCGTCGACATGACCGGCGACCTCGTGAAGGCCAAGAACGGTTCGATGGTCGCGTACACCGGCCAGATGAACTTCAAGAAGCTCAGCGGTGGCGGTGACGGCATCCGCGGCATGGTGACCCGTCGGCTCACCGGCGAGCAGATGACCGTCATGGAGGTGAAAGGACAGGGCACCTGCTACTTCGCCGACCAGGCCACCGAGATCAACCTGGTGCGGCTGAACGGCGAGACGCTCTACGTCGAGTCCGACAATCTGCTCTGCACCGAGGGCACCCTCAAGACCGGTACCAGCTTCACCGGCCTGAACGGCGTCTCCTCCGGCAACGGCCTGTTCACCACCAAGGTCGAGGGGCACGGCTGGGCCGCCGTCACCTCCAAGGGGCCGGCGATCATCCTCCGGGTGTCCCAGGGCATGCCGCTGCGGGTCGACCCCGGCGCCTACGTGGCGCACACCGGCAACCTCAACCGCTCCATCAAGTCCGGCGCCGGCTGGAGCACCTTCATCGGCGAGGGCGGCGGCGAGGCCGTCCAGGTGGAGTTCACCGGCGAGGGGCTGGTCTACGTGCAGCCCTCCGAGAAGCTCACCATCGGGGGCGACGTCTGATGGCGTTCACGAAGATCAACAGCAAGATGATCGAGGCCCGGGTCGTACCGGGCCAGCGGCTGTTCAGCCAGCGCGGCGCGATGCTCGCGTACACCGGCGAGGTGCGGTTCACGCCGAACATCACCGGCGGCCAGGGCGGCGTCATGTCGATGATCGGCCGCCGGGTGGCCAACGAGGACACCCCGCTGATGACCGTCGAGGGCCAGGGCAGCGTGATGTTCGGCCACGGCGGGCACCACGTGCAGGTGATCGACCTGACCGGCGACACCCTGTACGTCGAGGCCGACCGGCTGCTCGCCTTCGAGGGCTCGCTGCAGCAGTCCACCATGTTCATGGGCTCGCAGGGCGGTGTGATGGGCATGGTCCGGGGCCAGGTGACGGGCCAGGGCCTGTTCACCACCAAGCTGGACGGCCACGGCGCGGTCGCGGTGATGGCGCACGGCGGCGTCTTCGAGCTGCCGATCACCCCGCACCAGCCGGTGCACGTGGACCCGCAGGCCTATGTCGCGCACCGCGGCCAGGTCCAGAACAAGCTGTCGACCGCGCTGGGGTGGCGCGACATGATCGGCCGCGGCTCCGGCGAGGCGTTCCAGCTGGAGCTGTCCGGGCACGGCACGGTGTACGTGCAGGCGAGCGAGGAGAAGCTCTGATGTCCTACCCGCCGCAGCCCCCGTACGGGCAGCCCCAGGACCCCTACGGCCAGTCCCCGTACGGCCAGCCGACCCAGCCCGGCTACCCCGCCGCACCGCCGCCCGGCTACCCGCCGCAGGGCTACCCCCAGCAGGGCCAGCAGCCCTACCCGCCGCAGGGCTACCCGCAGCAGGGCGGCTACCCGCCGCCCCCGCCGCAGGGCTACCCGGCCCAGCCGCCGCAGCAGTACGCCCAGGAGCAGTACGGCGGCGCCCAGGCCCCGCTGCCCAAGGCGCAGGACGGCACCGGGCCGGTCGTCCACGACGTGCACAGCCTGCCGTCCAACGACAACGTCAACCCGTACGCCTTCTCGGTGGACCTCAACGGCTCGTACTTCCTGCAGAAGGGCAAGATGATCGCCTACTACGGCGACATCTCCTTCAAGGGCGTCGGCGCCGGGGCGATCGACCGGATGCTCGGCCAGCACTTCAACTCGCCGATGCACGCCGCGGACTGGGTGGTCGCCGAGGGCCGCGGCAAGCTGCTGCTGGCGGACCGGGCCTTCGACCTCAACTCCTACGACCTGGAGGAGGGGAACCTGACGGTCCGCTCGGGGAACCTGCTGGCCTACGAGCCCACCCTGCGGCTCAAGCAGTCGATCATCCCGGGCTTCCTGACCCTGATCGGCAGCGGCAAGTTCGTCGCCGCCTCGAACGGGCCGGTGCACTTCGTCGAGCCGCCGATCCGGGTGGACCCGCAGGCGCTGGTCGGCTGGGCCGACTGCCCGGCACCGTGCCACCACTACGACCACGACTACATGCACGGCGTGATCGGCGGCCTGCGCCGGCTCACCGGGCTGGGCGGGGCCTCCGGCGAGGAGCACCAGTTCGAGTTCATCGGCGCCGGCCAGGTGCTGCTCCAGTCCAGCGAGGTGCTGATGGCCGAGCGCGCCGTCGGCCAGGTGCACGCCGAGGCCGGGGTGCCGATGGGCGGGGTGCCCGGCCAGCACGGCGCCGGCCACGGCAGCCAGCTGCCGAACGTGAACGTGCCCGGTCTCGGCAACCTGGGCGACCTCGGGCGGCGCTTCGGGCTCTGACCCGCCCCCGCCCGCCGGTCCGACCGCCGCCGTGTGAACGCCGGTAAAGTCGTACAACATTGAACTAAGTGCGGTATCGTAGAACCATGGACACGCACATCGTCGACCCGGCAGACGCCTCGGCCCCGCAGCCCGAAGGGCCCGAGGAGGAGACCCCCTGGCTGACCGTCCGGGAGCAGCGGTTGTGGCGCGCCCACCTGGAGGTCGCCAAGCTGCTGGAGTACCAGCTGAGCCGCGAGCTCCAGCCGCACAACCTGGCGATCAACGACTACGAGATCCTGGTCGTGCTCTCCGAGGCGCCCGAGCGGCGGCTGCGGATGACCGACCTGGCCACCGCGACCCTCCAGTCGAAGAGCCGGCTCTCGCACCAGATCACCCGGATGGAGAACGCCGGGCTGGTGCTGCGCCAGGAGTGTCCCGGCGACCGCCGGGGCCTCTACGCCAACCTCACCGAGCAGGGCTGGGAGACCATGCAGCGGGTCGCGCCCTGCCACGTGCGCAGCGTCCGGGCGCACTTCATCGACCGCTTCTCGCCCGAGCAGCTCGACGCGATGTACGAGGCGCTCGCCCCGGTCGCCGAGCACCTGCGCGGCCTGCGCGGACGCGGCTGAGCGTCCCGACCGGGCCCGCGGCCGGCACCCCTCGGCGGGGGGCGCCGGCCGTAGCACGGGCTCAGCCGGTGGTCAGGCCGGCCACCAAACGGTCGGACGCGCCGTACGGGTCCAGCTCGCCCGCCACCACCTGCTCGGCCAGCGCGGCCAGCTGCCGGTCGCCGTGCAGGTCCCCGATCCGGGCCCGCAGCGCGGACAGCGCGATCGCCTCGATCTCCTGGGCGGCCCGGCGGCGGCGCCGCACCTCCAGCTCGCCGTGCTCCTCCAGCCAGGCGCGGTGCTTCTCCAGCGCCTCCACCACCTCGTCCACGCCCTCGCCCCGGGCCGCCACGGTCTTCACGATCGGCGGGCGCCAGGCCCCCGCCTCGCGGGCCTCGCCGAGGCCCAGCATGTGGTTCAGCTCCCTGGCGGTGGCGTCGGCGCCGTCCCGGTCGGCCTTGTTGACCACGAACAGGTCGCCGATCTCCAGGATCCCGGCCTTGGCGGCCTGGATGCCGTCGCCCATGCCGGGGGCGAGCAGCACCACCGCGGTGTCGGCCTGCGCGGCGATCTCCACCTCGGACTGGCCGACGCCGACGGTCTCGACCAGGATCACGTCGCAGCCGGCCGCGTCCAGCACCCGCAGTGCCTGCGGCGCGGCCCAGGACAGACCGCCCAGGTGGCCCCGGGTGGCCATCGAGCGGATGAACACCTCGGGGTCGGTGGCGTGGTCCTGCATCCGGACCCGGTCGCCGAGCAGCGCGCCGCCGGAGAACGGCGAGGACGGGTCGACCGCCAGCACGCCGACCCGCTTGCCCAGCCGCCGGTAGGCGGAGACCAGCGCCGAGGTGGAGGTGGACTTGCCCACGCCCGGCGAGCCGGTCAGCCCGACCGTGTAGGCGTGCCCGGTGTACGGCGCCAGCGCGGCCATCACCTCGCGCAGCTCCGGCGCGGCGTTCTCGACCAGTGAGATCAGGCGGGCGACGGCCCGCGGACGGCCCTGCCGGGCCTGCTCGACCAGGGTCGGCACATCGATCATGGGTGGGTCTCCTTGCGCCGAAGGGCTGCGCCCCGCTTGTGGCGGTGCGCAGCCCCGGTGTGATTCGGTCGGTGGGCCGGCGTCGGTCAGGCCTTGGGGACCCGCACGATCAGCGCGTCGCCCTGGCCGCCACCGCCGCAGAGCGCGGCCGCGCCGATGCCGCCGCCGCGGCGCTTCAGTTCCAGCGCGAGGTGCAGCACGACCCGGGCGCCGGACATCCCGATCGGGTGACCCAGCGCGATCGCGCCGCCGTTGACGTTGACGATCTCCGGGGAGACGCCGAGGTCCTTGGTCGACTGGTGCGCGACGGCGGCGAAGGCCTCGTTGATCTCGATCAGGTCGAGGTCCTCGACCGTGATGCCCTCCTTGGCCACCGCGTGCTTGATCGCGTTGGACGGCTGCGACTGCAGCGAGTTGTCCGGGCCCGCGACGTTGCCGTGCGCGCCGATCTCGGCGATCCAGCTCAGGCCCAGCTCCTCGGCCTTGGCCCGGCTCATCACGACCACGGCGGCGGCGCCGTCCGAGATCTGCGAGGAGGTGCCGGCGGTGATGGTGCCGTCCTTGGTGAACGCCGGGCGCAGCCGGGCCAGGCCCTCGACCGTGGTGTCGGCGCGGATGCCCTCGTCCTGGCCGAACACGACCGGCTCGCCCTTGCGCTGCGGGATCTCCACCGGGACGATCTCGGCGTCGAAGATCCCGTCGGCCTGGGCCTTGGCCGCGCGCTGGTGCGAGGCGGCGGCGATCTCGTCCTGGACCTCGCGCGGGATGCCGAGCCGGGTGTTGTGCTTCTCGGTGGACTCGCCCATCGGGATGTTCTCGTAGGCGTCGGTCAGGCCGTCGTGGGCCATCGCGTCGAGCAGCTCGATCGCGCCGTACTTGTAGCCCTCGCGGGACTTCGGCAGCAGGTGCGGGGCGTTGGTCATGGACTCCTGGCCGCCGGCCACCACGATGTCGAACTCGCCGGCCCGGATCAGCTGGTCGGCCAGCGCGATGGCGTCCAGGCCGGAGAGGCACACCTTGTTGATGGTGAGCGCCGGGACGTTCAGCGGGATGCCGGCCTTGACGGCGGCCTGGCGGGCCGGGATCTGGCCCGCGCCGGCCTGGAGCACCTGCCCCATGATCACGTACTGGACCTGGTCGCCGGTGACGCCGGCCCGCTCCAGCGCGGCCTTGATCGCGAAGGCGCCGAGCTCCGCGCCGGAGAAGCCCTTCAGGGAGCCGAGCAGCCGGCCCATCGGGGTCCGTGCCCCGGCAACGATCACAGAGGTGGTGTTGGTCATGGGACGAGCCCCTTCGCACGTCGTGGCCAGGTGGAGGATTCCGCTCAATGTACTGACCTGTTACCCCCCCGTCACCGGACCCATGGTGTGATCGAGCGCACTGGCACGCTCCGGTCAACACCGTGCCGACCCGGTCCGGGTGAACCGTGCCGGGGTCCGTGTGAGCAGGCTCGCACGCCGATCGGTGGCGCCGCAGACCGTCATGCGCTGCACTGTTGCCGTCCTGTCGCGCCCGCCCCTCACCGGAGGCCATCCGTGCTCACCCGCATCGACCACATCGGCATCGCCTGCCGAGACCTCGACAAGACGGTCGAGTTCTACCGTGCCACCTACGGCTTCGAGGTGTTCCACACCGAGGTCAACGAGGAGCAGGGGGTCCGCGAGGCCATGCTCAAGATCAACGACACCGGCGACGGCGGCGCCTCCTACCTCCAGCTGCTGGAGCCGGTCCGGGAGGACTCCCCGGTCGGCAAGTGGCTGGCCAAGAACGGCGAGGGCGTCCACCACATCGCCTTCGGCACCGGCGACGTCGACGCCGACTCCGAGGAGATCCGCGCCAAGGGCGTCCGGGTGCTCTACGACGAGCCGCGGACCGGCTCGATGGGCTCGCGGATCACCTTCCTGCACCCCAAGGACTGCGGCGGGGTGCTGACCGAGCTGGTCACCGCCGCCGAGCCGGGCTCGCACGAGGGCCACTGACGCCTCCCCGGGTGCCGTCGCGGTGCGGCACCCGGGCCTCCGGGGCCCCGCCGCGGCCCCGACCGGCCGGTAACCTCGGCGGTCGGGCCGGAAAACCCCCACGCGACCATTCCCCCGCCACACGCTCCCACTACAATGCCCAGGTGCGCGGAGACTCCGGGGGACGGAGGCGACGGGCACGGCCGAAGACAGGCCCGTCCGCCCCGGTGGGAGGCCCGTCGCAGGGGAGTCCACTACGCGGGCACGGCTGAACAGTCGCAAGACGGATCTGTCACCATTCTCCACAAGGCAAGAGTTCGCCCAGGAGTCCACCCGGACGGGGGAATGCGGATCGACCGCGCTCCCACGCCCCGGACTCCGACGACGCGGCGGACGTTCCCGGTACGACGGGGGCGTCCGGACGGCCGCGATGCAAGGACCAGTCGGACAGCGCCCGGACCACGGGAGCGGACCGGCCGGGTCGAGGACGCGACCAGGAGATGGATGGGACCGCGGAGTGCGGGGCTACGACCGCTACGAGGTTGACGATCACCTCTCCCAGTTCGAGGCCGAGATGGATCGGACTCGGAAGGAGCGGGACAAGTCAGTCGAGCATGCCGAGGACCTCGCCTACCAGGTGGAGGTGCTCCGGGCCAAGCTGCACGAATCCCGCCGGATGCTCGCCCAGCCGCGCGCCTTCGACGCCGTCTCCGGCCAGGCCGAGCAGATGCTCCGCACGGCCGAGATGCAGGCCCAGCAGCTGCGCGCCGACGCCGAGCGCCAGCTGCGCGAGTCCCAGGCCGCGACCCAGCGGATCATGGCCGAGGCCGCCGAGCGCACCGCCCGGCTGGAGGCCGAGCTCGCCGCCCGCCGCCGCCAGCTCGAGGACGAGCTCGCCGAGCTGCGGCGCAGCGCCGAGCAGCACGTCAACGAGAACGTCAGCTGGGCCGAGCAGGCCCGGGCCGGCACCGAGCAGGAGGCCCAGCGCCTGCTCCAGGAGGCCCGCGGCGAGGCCGACCGGATGATGGCCGCGGCCCGCGCCGAGGCCGCCGCCCTCGCCGACCAG
Organism: Kitasatospora sp. NPDC089913; assembly: GCF_044748625.1. NCBI lineage: Bacteria > Bacillati > Actinomycetota > Actinomycetes > Kitasatosporales > Streptomycetaceae > Kitasatospora > Kitasatospora sp. NPDC089913. The sequence goes on from NZ_JBIVGI010000005.1 coordinate 111,991, forward strand.
GCCCGCGCGCAGACCGCCGCCGACGTGGACGCCGCCCGCGGCGAGGCCCAGGCCGCCGCCGAGGCCGCCCTCCACCGTGCCCAGAACGACGCCGAGCGACTGCTGCGGGCCGCCTCCGAGCAGGCCCAGCAGGCCGGTGCCCAGGCCGCCGCCGACGTGGACGCCGCCCGCGGCGAGGCCCAGCTGCAGCTCGCCGCCGCGCACGCCGCCGCCGAGCAGGAGCTGGCCGCCGCCCGCGCCGAGATCGGCCGGCTCACCGAGGTCGCGGCCGCCGAGCAGGCCCACGCCGAGCAGCAGCTGTCCCACGCCCAGGCGGAGATAGCACGACTGCGCGCCGAGGTCGCCGCCGAGGCCGAGCGGGCCCGGCAGGAGGCCGCCGAGCTGCGCGCCAGGACCGAGGCCGCCGCCGAGCAGCTCCAGGCCGAGGCCGAGGCCGCCGCCGAGCGGCGGGTCGCCGACGGCGAGGCCGCCAGCGAGCAGCGCTCGCAGACCGCCCGCGCCGAGGTCGCCCGGATGGTCGCCCAGGCCACCAAGGAGGCCGAGGCGATCAGTGCCCGGGCCGCCACCCGGAAGGCCGAGGCGGACGCCGCCAAGGCCGCCGCCGCCGAGGAGGGCGAGCGGCTGCGCGCCACCGCCGAGTCGGTGGCCGGACAGCTGCGCGCCGAGGCCGAGGCAGCGATCGCCGAGATGCGGGCGCAGGCCGAGCGGGACGTCGCCGAACTGCGGACCCAGGCCGAGAGCGCCGCCGAACGGCTGCGCGGCGAGGCCGAGGAGGCCGGCCGGGCGGCCGGTGCCGCGGAGGCCGCCGCCCACCTCGCCAAGGCGGCCAAGAGCGCCGAGGAGATGCTCGACCGGGCCGGCCGGGACTCCGAGGCCACCCGTACCGGGGCGACCGCCGAGGCCGAGCGGATCAGGGCCGAGGCCGCCGCCGAGGCCGAGCGGCTGCGCGAGCAGGCCCGGGCCGCGGTCGAGGCCGCCCAGAACGCCGCCCTGGACGACGCCGCCGCGATCCGCGAGCGGATCCAGGAGATGCAGGACGAGGCCGCCCGGCTGCGTGCCGAGGCGGAGGAGCTGCGCGCCCAGGCCGCCGCCGAGGCGGAGCGGGTGCGCGGCGAGGCCCGCCGGCAGGCCGTGGTGCAGATCGAGGAGTCGGCGAAGACCGCCGAGGAACTGCTCACCACGGCCAAGTCCGACGCGGACGAGCTGCGCTCGGGTGCCGCCGCCGAGATCGAGCGGCTGCGCGAGCAGGCCAAGGAGCAGGCCGCCGAGACCCAGGGGCGGGCCGAGCAGACCCTGGAGCGGGCCCGCGCCGAGGCCGCGAAGATCACCGCCACGGCCGAGCAGCAGGGCCAGGACGCGCTCACCGCCGCCAAGGCCGCGGCCGCCGAGAACCGCTCCGCCGCCGAGCGCGAGACCGCCGAACTCCGCCGCGAGGCAACCGAGTTCGACCAGCAGCTGCGGGCCTCGGCGAACGCCGCCGCGCAGGCCCTGCGGGCCGACGCCCAGGCCGAGGCGAACGCCGTCCGGGACGCCGCCGTCGCCGCCGCCGAGCGGCTGCGCACCGAGACCGACGGCGAGACCGCCCGCAGCCGGGCCGAGGCCCAGTCCGCCGCCGAGGCGCTGCGCGAGGAGAGCCGCCGCGAGCGCGAGGAGGCGTCCGCCGGGCTGCTCCGGGAGCGCGAGGAGACCACCGAGCAGCTGGCCGCCGCCAGGACGGCGCGCGAGCAGGCCGAGGCGGCCGCGGAGGAACTGGCCGCACGC